>DATMSG010000062.1:0-11444 GCA_035565515.1 Devosia sp. | reverse complement strand
GTGGCGGCGATGGCGGAGCGGCCGTCTTTGGTGACGGCGAGGAAATGGTGCGGGTGGCTGGCGGAAAGCACGGCGTCGAGGGCGATTTTGACATTGCCGTCGGTGCCGTTCTTGAAGCCGACGGGGCAGGAAAGGCCGGAGGCGAGTTCGCGGTGGATCTGCGACTCGGTGGTGCGGGCGCCGATGGCGGCCCAGGAGACGAGGTCGGCAATGTATTGCGGTGTCGTCATGTCGAGGAATTCGCAGGCGGCGGGGAGACCGAGATTGGCGACGTCGAGCAGCAGGGTGCGGGCGGTGTGGAGGCCCTGCGTTATGTTGAAGCTCCCATCGAGTTCGGGGTCGTTGATGAGACCCTTCCAGCCCACGGTGGTGCGGGGCTTTTCGAAGTAGACGCGCATGATGATTTCGAGGCGATCGCCGAGGGTTTCGCGGAGGGCAACGAGGCGCTTGGCATAGTCCATCGCCGCCTTGGGATCGTGGATGGAGCAGGGACCGACGATGACGGCCAGGCGATCGTCCTGACCGGTCAGAATATTATGGAAATCGTGGCGGGCGGCGATGACGGTGCGGGTGGCGGCGTCGGTGCGCGGGTGCTGGCGCATGACCTCGATGGGCGTGGTCAGCGGTTTGATTTCGGTGATGCGGAGGTCGTCGGTCGATTTGAGCATTTCTTAGTCCTCGGTAGTTCTGACGCGAGGGGCCAAGAAAAAAGCCGCCTCGAAAGTCGGGCGGCTGGCTTGCGATTTGGGTCTGGTCTTGTCGGGATCAGGACGCGCGCGCAATAGCCTCCGCCGGGAGCGGATAGCTAAAGTACCAATAAAAGGTCGCTGCGTTGATCATGGCGGGGAAGCTAGCCGAGGAGTCGGAGCTTGTCGAGTCCCGACTTTAGTTGGTGCCTGGGGCTCATCCCCTCCCATCCTCCTCTTGAAAGGAGAGGTATGCGCTGATGGTTGAGGTTACTTGGTTCCACGCCCTTGTCCTTCGACGGGCTCAGGATGAGGTCTACCAGGGAATTTAACCACCCGCGCCCTGATAGTTGCGGATGCAATGGCGCCAGTGGAGGGCGCCGAGGGTGACGGCGAGAGGGCCGGCGGCGAGGGAGGCGAAGAGGGCCCAATCGCCGAGGAGAGGGACGGGTTTGCCCAAGGTTACGGCCACCGGGACGAAGGCGAGGAAGCCGAGCGGGGCCACGGTCAGCATCAGGATTTGCAGGGGAACCGGGAAAATATTGAGGGGATAGCGGGCCAATTCCCAAAAGCCGAAGAAGATCGAAAACAGGTGTTTTGAGCGGACCCAGACAAGGGCCGTGGCGCCGATCATGGTCATGATGGCGGCAGTGACCATGGCGGCGCTGACAAGGCTCAGGAGGAAGTAGAGCGCGGTGAGCGCGGACCAGTCGACGGCGACCTGGGTGACGGCCCAGGCCATGAGGCCGACGGCCAGGATGATGTGGCCGGCATAGCCGATGTTGAGGCCGGAAAAGACGAGGTAAATCCAGGGACTGACCGGCTTGATAAGCACGGCGTCGAAGGTGCCCATGCGCACCTTTTCTTCGATGTCGCGGAACTGGGTGAAGCTCAGGCTCGCGCCGAGGGAATAGGCGAGCAGGTGGAAGGAGAGTAGCAGGGCCATTTCGCTCCAGGCCCAGCCGCCAAGATTGCCGAAGCGGAGGAGCAGCAGGGCGATGGCCGTATAGGTGGCGGCGTAGCTGAGGGCCTGGGCGAACCAGGCGAGGAGCATGGCGCCGCGATATTCCATGCGGGTGCGGATATAGATGCGGACGAGATGAGGGACGACGGCAAGAGAGCGGGACATCTCAGCCTCCCTGCACGACGAGGCGGGTACGCGCCTTGGCCCAGAGGGCCAGCGTGGCAGCGCTCAATAGACCCAGCCAGACGAGGCCGATGCCGAGATGCAGCCAGGTCGCGGCGGGGTCGAGCTTGCCGAGATAGACGGCGGATGGATAGTAGCTGACCCAGGCAAAGGGCAGATAGCCGAAGAGTGCCGCGAGCGGGGCGGGAAGGAACCAGAGGGGGACCACGGCGCCCGAGAAGAGCGACATGATCGCCATAAGAAACCATTCGAGCGAGAAGGCCGTGAGCAGCCAGAAGGCGAGGAGGCCACAGAGGCAGGCCAGGGCGAAGAGGGTCAGCCAGGACACTGCCCAATAGGCAAAGAACATCAAGCCGTGAAACAGGCTGGCGGGCGGCAGCAGGCCGACGGTGAAGCCGACGATGAGGGCGACCGGGACGACGATGGTAACGCATTCGAAGGCGAAGTGGCCGAAATGGGTACTGAGAAGATAGGACGGGTAGTGGATGGGTTTGAGGAGAAAAACCGCCACGTCGCCCGTCTGAACAGCACCGCCAACATCGTATAGGACGCGCGAAAAGTCCCAGTAGAGGAGCGGCCAGGCGAGCACCGAATAGGTGACCATTTCGGGCAGGGTGATCCCATCGACTTGCGTGGCGCCGGCAAAGGCGGCGGTCCAGATGGCGATGCGGGCGAAAATGCTGACGAGATCGCCGAAGGCGCTGGCCCAGACCTGATTGCGATAGACCAGGCGCGACTGGAAAGCGGTGAGCGCGAAGGCCGGATAGGCCGCGGCTCTCATGGCCTTGCTCCGGCGAGCGCTGGCTTGTTCTGATAGAAGGTGCGGATCACCTCTTCGATATTGGGTTCTTCAAGCTTTATGTCGGTGAGGTCGTGGCCGGAGCCCAGCTCGGTGAGGACATCGAGGATGGAAGTCTGTTCGTTTTCGAGCAGGAAATGCTTGGCGAGGCCTTCATCGGTTACGAGCGCAGCGGTTTGAAGGGTGATCGGGCCGGGATCGGTGCCGAACTCGAGTTTCAGGCGGCGGCGGGAGCCGAGGGTTTGGCGCAGGTGTTTTAGTTCGCCGTCGAAGAGCAGTTTGCCGTCGTCGACCATGATGAGGCGCGGGCAGATTTGCTCGATGTCCACGAGATCGTGGGTGGTGAGGATAATGGTGGTGCCGCGGTCGCGATTGACCTCGGCGAGGAACTTTCGAACCGTGTCCTTGGCGACGACGTCGAGGCCGATCGTGGGTTCGTCGAGGAAGAGGATTTTGGGATCGTGCAGGAGCGCCATGGCGATTTCGGCGCGCATGCGCTGGCCGAGGCTGAGTTGGCGCACGGGCCGATCTACATAGCCTTCCATGTCGAGCATGGCGGTGAGGCGGGCGAGGTTTTCGGCGAAGCGCGGGGCGGGAACGTCGTAAATGTGGCGGTTGAGATCAAAGCTGTCGCGAACGGGAAGGTCCCACCAGAGCTGGCTGCGCTGGCCGAAGACGACGCCGATTTCGGCGGCATTGGTGAGGCGATTGGTGTGGGGCTCGCGGCCGAGCACTTCCACCGTGCCGGAAGACGGGACCAGAATGCCGGTCATCATCTTGATCATGGTGGATTTGCCCGCGCCATTGGGGCCGAGATAGCCGACGGCTTCGCCGGGCTCGATGGCGAAGGAAATGCCATCGACGGCGCGGACTTCGGTGAATTCACGGGAGAAGAGGCCGCGTATGGCGCCGCCCAAACCGGCTTGGCGCTTGGGCTGGCGGAAGATCTTTTCGACGCCTGATGCCGCAATGATAGCCATGTGTCCCCTCCCCAAGGCAGCGGAGGCTAACCGATTCTCGGGGTGGGGTAAGAGCATGCAGGCAAAAGGCTCGCCGGTGCCCTCGTCGTTCGAGGCTTCGCGCCTCACCAAGAGGTCTTCGGGGAATGCCTTCGCGCCCCACTAAGTCCGGTTGAAGTGGTCGTAGACCAGCTGGGCCATGGCTTTGGAGATGCTGGGAACGGCTTCGAGGTCGAGGAGGCTGGCCCTGGCGACGGCTTTGGCGGAGCCGAAATGGTTGAGAAGGGCGCGCTTTCTGGTAGGGCCGATGCCTTCGATTTCATCCAGCGGGTTTTTGACGACGTCCTTTTTGCGGCGGGCGCGGTGGGTGCCGATGGCGAAGCGGTGGGCTTCGTCGCGGAGGCGCTGGACGTAATAGAGGACCGGATCGCGATGGGGGAGCATGAAGGCGTCGCGGCCTTCCATGAAGAATTTTTCGCGGCCGGCGTCGCGTTCCTCGCCCTTGGCGATGCCGATAAAGGTCACTTCCTTGGGCAGGTTCAGTTCGGCGATGACTTCCCGGACGGCGTTGAGCTGGCCGGCGCCGCCATCGATGAAGACGACATCGGGCCAATCGGGCATGCCGGTCTGTTCGTCCTCGGCGTCGGTTTCGCTTTCGGCGGCAAGACGGGTGAAACGGCGGGTCAGGACTTCGCGCATCATGCCAAAGTCGTCGCCCGGGGTGATGTCGGTCGATTTGATGTTGAAGGTCCGGTAGTGCTTTTTGGAAAAGCCTTCTTCGCCCGCGACGATCATGCCACCCACGGCATTGGTGCCGGAAATGTGGGAATTGTCATAGACTTCGATGCGGCGCGGGGTTTCCTCGAGGCCGAAGATTTCGCCGACGCCTTCGAGGAGAGCGCGGTGGGAGGCGCCTTCGGCGAGCTGGCGGCCGAGGGCTTCGCGGGCGTTTTGCAGGGCATAGTTGACGAGATCGCGCTTTTCGCCGCGCTGGGGCGTCTCGACGCGGACCTTTTGACCAGCGCGACTGCGGAGGGCCTCTTCGAGGACTTCCGGTTCGGACATTTCGTGGCTGAGGAGCACGAGGCGCGGCGGGGTGCGGTCTTCGTAGAACTGGCCGATAAAGGCTTCGAGCACTTCGGCGTCAGAGAGCGATTCGTCGGCCTTGGGGCGGAAGGCGTGGTTGCCCCAGTTCTGGAAGGCGCGGAAAAAGAAGACCTGCACGCAGAACTGCCCGCCTTCGTGATGGATGGCGAAAACGTCGGCTTCCTCGACATTGCGCGCGGTGGCATCGCCCCCCTGGGACTGGACGACCGCAAGGGCGCCGAGGCGGTCGCGGAGGAGGGCGGCGCGTTCGAAATCGAGGTTTTCGGCGGCCTCAGCCATATCCTTTTGCAGGTGGTCCCTGACGGTCTGGGACTTGCCGGTGAGAAAGAGGCGCGCGTCTTCGACGAGTTCGCCATAGGCCTCAAGGCTGATTTCGCGGGTGCAGGGGCCAGCGCAGCGCTTGATCTGGTATTGGAGACAAGGCCTTGTGCGGGCTGCATAAAAGCTGTCCGAGCAATTGCGGAGCAGAAAGGCCTTTTGCAGGCTTGCAATGGTGCGGCTGACGGCGACGGCGGAGGCGAAGGGGCCGAAATAGTGGCCGGGGCGGCGGCGGGAGCCGCGATGCTTGGTGAGTTCGGGCGCTTCGTGATCGGTGGCGATCAGAATGTAGGGAAAGCTTTTGTCATCGCGGAGGAGGACGTTGAAGCGCGGTTTCAGCCGCTTGATGAGATTGGCTTCGAGAAGGAGGGCTTCGGCCTCGGTCTCGGTGCGGACGAACTCCATCGACACCGTGGCCATGATCATGCGCTGGATGCGCACGGAAAGGCCTTCGGGGCGGGTGTAATTGGTGACGCGCGATTTCAGCGAGCGGGCCTTGCCGACATAGATGACCTCGCCATTTGCATCGAGCATGCGATAGACGCCCGGCGCCGAGGGCAGGGTGCGCACGAAGTTCTTGATGACTTCGGGGCCGGCGGGAAGGGGGGCGGGAGGCGTATCGGTATCGGTCATTTTCGGGGCGTGGGGCCGCGGCGGCTGGGATAATCGAGATGCTTGCCGCCATCGAGGGCGAGCATCTGGCCGGTAAAGGACGGCATGGCGAGGATGGCAAGGACAGCCCGGGCGATGGCTTCGGGATCGGCGTGGCGTTTCAAGGGCAGGGTTTTGAGGCTCTGCTCGAAGTCTTCCATGCTCTGGCCCTGATGGGGCAGGACCGGGCCGGGGCCGATGGCGTTGACGCGAATGGCGGGCGCGAGGGACTGGGCCATGGTCTGGGTGGCGGTCCAGAGCACGGATTTCGACAGGGTATAGCTGAAATAGGCGGGGCTCGGTTTTAAAACCCGTTCGTCGATCATGTTGATGATGTTTCCCTCGATGCCAGCGGGAAGCTGGGCGGCAAAGTCGCGCGAGAGAAATATGGGGGCTTCGGCGTGGATGGAAAAGTGCTCGTCCCAGAGCTCTTCGTTCACATCGCTGATACTGTCGGGATAAAAGACCGAGGCGTTGTTGACCAGCACGGTGAGCGGGCCGAAGGGGTTTTGGGCTTTGGCGATGAGGCCGGCGCGATCGGTGCGGTTGGCGAGATCGGCCTGGACCGTGGCGGCGCGGGCGCCAGTTGCGGTGATTTCCGCTGCAAGGGCATGCGCGCCGCTTTCGTCCGAGCGGTAGTGGACGACGACGGCATGGCCCGCCCCGGCCAGAGCGCGCGCAATGGCGGCGCCGATGCGGGTGCTGGCGCCGGTGACGAGGACAATGCCGGACTGGTCTGGAAAGATTCGGGGCGTTTCGGACATCGGGCGGACAATAGGCCGGATTGACGGTGCGCTTCAATCGGGGCGTGGTGGTTGTGAGGAAAGCGCAAGTGCTTCCCCGCTCTCACCTATCCGCCACAAACTGACAGAATACGGCAGTAGCTTTGTGCTTTCACTGTCGCGCGAGGAGGATTAGACTTTCATTACACGGACGTTGGAGATTCCGTGAAAAAGAGGGGACTAAAATGGAAGTCTTAGTGCCTATTCTCGTTCAGTTGATCGGCGGCGGTGCCGGCGGCAACGTCATCGGGCAACTTGCCAAGAACCTCAGCCTCGGTACCTCCGGCAATACTATTGTCGGCGCGATCGGCGGCCTGGTGGTGACCTGGCTGGCTGGCCGAATTCCCGGTCTCGACACGCTGGTGGGTGCAGCGGCCGGCACGGGCGGCATGGATCTCGGAGCGCTTGCCGGTCAGGGTGCGGCAGGTCTCGTCGGCGGTGGCGCGCTGACGGCAATCGTCGGTATCGTCAAGTCCGCCATGGCTAAGGCCTAGATCTTGCGTTAGCCTTCCGGCGCCCCGCGAGGCCGATATTTGCGAGGCGCCACTCTCTTTTCTGCGGTGACCATGTCTTCCCCTCCTGATCTGCGCGCGGATAATCTCGGCCGCGCGATCGCGCTCACCCTCACCACAATCGCGGTATTCGGCGTTCAGGATGCGGTCGCCAAGCTCCTGGTGCAGGCGCATTCGCCGTTCCAGATCACCATGATGCGCTATTGGGGCTTTGCGGTTTTTGCGCTCGTCATCGTGATGCGGCAGGGGCCGCTGCGCCAGGCGCTGCATTCGAAAATGCCGAAGCGGCAAATCCTGCGCGGCGTCCTGCTGATGGCGGATATTTGGTGTTTCGCCATTGCGCTGCAGACGGTGGCGCTGGGGGAATTGCAGGCCATCGTTATCGTCTATCCGCTGCTGGTGACTGTTTTCGCGATTCCGATCCTGGGCGAGAAGGTTGGCATTTTCCGTTTTGCGGCGGTGGGGGCGGGGCTGTTGGGCGCGCTGATCATCCTGCGGCCGGGCGGGGTGCCGCTGGAATGGGGTGCGGCCTTCGCGCTGGCTTCAGCGGCTTTTTATGCGCTCTATATCGTCCTGACGCGGCAGGTCTCGGCCAGCGACAGCGCGGCGACCAGCCTTGCCTATGGGGCGCTGGTGGGGCTGGTGATGTCGAGCGGGGTCGGTATTTTTTTCTGGCAGCCGATGCCGTGGACCGATTTTGCGCTCGTGGCCGTGACCATGCTGACGACCTGCGCCGGGCATGGGCTGATGGTCTATGCGCTGACCATGGCGCCGGCCAGCGTGTTGCAGCCGTTCAACTATTTCTCGCTGCCCTGGGCCATTGTGCTCAGTATCGTGGTTTTCGGGCAGTGGATCGATCCGATCTCGCTCATTGGCGCGGCCGTCATCGTAGCGGCGGGGCTGGTGGTGATGGCGCGCGAGCGGCAGAAGCGCATTCCCGGGGTGGCGGTCGCGCCGGTGGGCAAGGAATAGCGGGGTCTTGCGGCTGCGCTTCCGAATGGGCATGTGAAGCGGAGAAAGGGAGGCTTTTGCATGTGGCTACAAATCGCCTTGGTGCTGCTGCTGATCGGCGGCGGCTGGACGCTGTTGACCCGCGGACGGGCGACCAAGGAGCGCGAGGCGCTGACCCTGCGGCGGGTGGATGCCTATATCGAAACGATCCGGCGTGAGCGGCGCAATCCCGAACTCGTCGCCATGAGCGACAGCGAATTGCGCGATCTGCTGCATGCCGGAGCGCGGAATTTTCGCGTGGCGAGCCAGAAGCGGAACTGGTCTTTGCTCGGCGTGGGTGGGGTTACGCTGTTTTCCGCGATTGCCATTGCAAGTCATGACGGATGGCGCGGCTTCGGTATTGCCGTGGCCGTGGGCGGTATCGTTGCCTATGGCCTGAGCGAATTTCTCATGCGCAAGGCACGGGCGCCGCTGGAGCGCTATGGCGTCGATGTCGAGCGGTTGACGGTGGAATGAAAAACGCACCGGGGAGAACCCGGTGCGTTCGATTTGCATGTTTGCCGGATTAGCTGCCGGCGCAGAAGTAGCCGTTGGGGCCGTTGAAGCAGAAGCTGGCGCCCGGATTGGTCGGATAGGGCAGCGGGTAAGGACGCGGCGGGCCGGGGTTCCAGTGGGGCGGACGCGGCGGGCGCGGATTCCAGTGGGGCGGGCGCGGGGGCGGGGCGGGCTGATAGTAATCGTCATCCCAGCCACCATTCCAGCCACCGCCGCTGGACAGGTAATTGGCCGAAACCCAGCCATCGGGGCCGCGCTTCTGCACGAAGCACCAGCTGCCGCGGCAATATTGAATATCCACGCGTTCGCCGCGACGCAGCGCATCGACGACGGCATAGCCGGTGCCCGGACCCGAGCGCACATTGACATTGCCGGTGGCGATTGCGGGTGCGGCGGAGGCCGCAGCGGTGGTCGCCAGCACTGCCAGGGTGGCAAGCGCGGATGTGATCAGCTTGCGATTAAGAGCCATGGGAGTTCTCCTTTCCCTGTCGTTGGCTTGTTTTTGCCTGTGCCCAATAAAGCGCATCGTGGATGAACCCAGACTGAACGAAGCCTTCAGACCTCAGTTCAGGAAATGCGCGAGGAGGCGGCGCGTTGCCAGGCAGGCCGCAAAACACTCAAAATTGCAGGAGATCGGTGAAACGGCGGAGAATCTGGCCGAATTTCTTGCGCTGCTTGGGCTTGAGCTCGCCCAACAGCGCCTCTTCGAGCTGGGCCCAATGATCGGCCAGGCTATTGCGGATGCGGATGCCGCGCTCGGTGAGCGCGATGCCGGGAACCAGTTCAGGGCCGACGGCGCGGCGAGCGACGAGATCACGGCTCATGAGGCGGGCAAGATGGGGTTCGAGCATGTCGAGCGGCAAGCCCAGCGTATCGGCCAGATGCTGCTCGGTTGTGCCGGCGCGGCCGAGCTCGAAAAGCACGGCATCGTCGCCCGGTTCGAGGCCGCGTTCCTTGAGCGGCACAAGCAAGGTCTTGTGCGCCAATTGCCCAGCCGCGATGAGCTGATAGAGCGAGGAGCTGGGTGAGGGTTTGGCCATGAGCAGGAAAATAGTCCGAACTCCGGTTGCGCGTCGATGACGCATCTATCCTATCGTTAATCACGCAACGACCAAGACCCGTTATTGTTCACTCATTGCAGATGAGTTATGCGTGGATTGGTGGTGTTCAGCGGTGTAATTCCGCCTGGATGATTCCGGCAATGGAGGCCAATTTGCAGGATCTTGCCCGCATTCGCGCATTCGTGCAGGTCTTCGATGCCGGTGGATTTTCAGCTGCGGCGCGCTCGCATGGCCGCTCCAAGGCGCTGTTGAGCAAATATGTCACCGATCTCGAGGACTATCTCGGGGTGCGGCTGATGAATCGCACGACGCGAAAACTGAGCCTGACCGAGGCGGGGGAGGCTTATTATCGCGAGGCTTCCTCGCTGTTGCAGCAGCTCGACGATCTCGATGCGACGATCACCGACCAGACGGCGGAGCCGCGCGGCTTGCTGCGGGTTTCGGCGCCGCGCAATTTTGGCGAGTCGACGCTGGCCCCGGCGATCTTCGAATATCTCAAGAAGTATCCCAAAGTGACGCTCGATCTGCGGCTAGAGGATCGCTATGTCGATCTCGTCGATGAGGGGATCGACGTGGCGCTGCGGATTTCGACGCTGGCCGATTCCTCGCTGATCGCGCGCAAAATTGCCGATATGCATGTGGTGGTGGGGGCTTCGCCCGCGCTGCTCAAGACCGTCGGCGCGCCGCAGCACCCCGACGATCTCCGGCATTTGCCCTGCATTATCGACGTCAATCTGCAGGGGCAGTCGAACTGGCGTTTCATCGAAAACGACAAAACGATTTCGGTGCCGGTGAACGGGCCGCTGCGGGTCAATTCGCCGCTGGCTGCGCGCAAGGCGGCGGCCATGGGTCTCGGTTTTGTCGTATTGCCATCCTATCTCGCTGACCCGCTGGTGGCGAGTGGCGAACTCGTGCCGGTGCTGCCCGGCTTTCTGCCGACAGGACAGACGCTGCAGGCGGTTTATCCGCATCGGCGGCATCTGGCCGGCAAGGTGCGGGCGCTGATCGACCATCTGGTGGACTGGTTCGCAGTACACCCGATCAACTGACGGGTTTGGGCGTGGGTTTTTCGCGGTTTTGGGCTTGGACTCTGCGGTTTGCGGGGCTGTTTCTGGTGCTTTTCGGGTTGGTGCAGCCCGCCGCGGCGCATCCGCATATTTTCATCGATGCCAAGGTGACCGTCGTCTTCGACGATGCGGGGCGGATCGCGGCGCTGCGCAATAGCTGGACCTTCGACACGGCTTTTTCCGTATGGATGGTGCAGGGGCTCGATACCAATGGCGACGGTGTGGTTTCGTCCGAGGAAATGCAGGACCTGGCCGACGAGAACATGGTCGGGCTGGCCGACTATGGGTTTTATACCGTGGCTGGGGATGGCGTTGATTTCACCGCCGCGGGCGACCAGCGCATGCACTACCACGACAACAGGGTGACGCTGGATTTTTCGGTCAATGCCAATGAGCCGGTGGCGCCGGGATCGCGCTTTGAACTGGGGATTTTCGACGCCGAATATTATGTGGCGATCACCTTTGCCGATGTGGGGCAGGTGACGCTCGAAAATGCGCCGGCGAGCTGCGGGACCGAACTGGTGCCACCACGGCCGATGGACCGGGCGACCGAGGAGCGGCTTTATGCGCTGGGGCCGGAAGTGCTGGAACTGCCGCCCGATCTGGCGGCGGCGATGCGCGGCACGCAGGGCATGATCGTCATTTCATGTGGCGATGCGCCGGCGCCGGTAACGGCACTGGATGCAACCGAGCATATGGCGCAGGCGCGACCGGCAAAGCCCTTTGGCGGGCCGCCGCCGGAGCCGGGGCTCAATCTGCCGCGCAGCGGTTTTTTCGGCTGGGTGCAGGAGCAGCAGCGGAATTTTTATCACGCCATGACCGATGCGCTCGACCGGATGCGGACGGACT
>DATMSG010000061.1:0-4587 GCA_035565515.1 Devosia sp. | reverse complement strand
CCGCTGGCGGCGGTCAGGGGGCTCGCTTTTGTCGCGGTGGCGCTTCTTACGGGCGCTGCGGTCTCCATGGCCGGGCCGGTGGCCTTTGTGGGCCTGGTCGTGCCCCATGCGGCGCGGCGGCTGGTGGGCTTGCGCCATATTCACCAATTGCCGGCAGCGGCTCTGTTCGGCGCCGTCTATGCGACCCTGGCCGATGTGGCAGCCCGCTTCGTGATCTATCCGGTCGAAGCGCCCGTGGGCGCCATCACGGCCGTGGTCGGGGCCATTGTTCTCCTCGTTCTTTTGATGCGGAGGGCCGCATGAGCACCCTGGCTCTCTCTGCACCCACGGGGCGCCGCCTTGGCATCGGGGCGATCGTTCTCATCATTGCCGGGCTGTTCGTCCTGTTGACGCTGGCGGCCGTGGCCTTCGGCTCGACCTGGCTTCCGCTCGAAACCGTGGCCCATGTGATTCTGGGCGGCGGCGAAAAAACCGAAAGGCTCGTCGTCTGGCAATTGCGCATGCCGCGCGTCATGGCCGCGGCGATCGCCGGGGCGGCCATTGCCTTTTCCGGCTATCTGCTGCAGCGCATCACCCGCAACGAACTGGCCTCGCCCGGCGTGCTGGGCGTCGTCGATGGCGCCGCGCTCGGGGTCGTGCTGTTCCTCGCCATCTTTTCCAATGAATCCAATGCGCTGACCGTGCCCGTCGCCTTGCAGCCCCTGGCGGCCGCCATTGGCGCGCTGACCGCCATCTCGCTGGTATTCATTCTCTCGGGGCGCCAATCCTCCTCGGCCATCCGGCTCCTCCTCTTCGGCATTGCCATTGCCGCCGTCGCCAAGGCGCTGACCACCGTCTTCATGCTGATCGGGCCGGTCTACCAGACGGCGCAGGCCGCGCGCTGGCTGGCGGGCGCGGTCAATGCCATTTCCTGGAGCGAAATCCAGATCATGGCGCTGTGCCTCGTGCCCACGGTTCTGACGGCAGGCTGGCTGGCCAAAGACCTGCCGCCCGCCGATCTCGACGATGTGTCCTCGCGCAGCATCGGGCTCAATCTGCCGGCCTATCGCATAGCGGTCTTTTTCGTTGCCGCTTTGCTGACCTCGATTGCCGTGGCCTTTGTCGGCGGCGTCGGGTTTCTGGGGCTGATTGCGCCGCATCTGGCGCGGCTGCTGGTGGGGCGCTCGCGCTTTGCCGGCATTCTCGCCTCGTGCCTGATCGGCGCCATGATGCTGATCGGCGCCGACCTCCTGGTGCGCCTCGCCTTTACCCCGCTCGAAGTACCGGCGGGCACGGTAACCGCCATTGTCGGCGCGCCCTATTTCCTTTTCCTTCTCATGCGCAAGGACAAGACCAATGGCTGACCTCGTCCCGAGCCGCATCGAGGTCCGCGACCTCACCTTGATGTATGGGCACGATACGGTGCTCGACGCGCTGAACCTGCCCATTCCGCGCGGCAAGGTCACCGTGCTTGCCGGTCCCAATGGCTGCGGCAAATCCACCCTGTTGCGCGCCATTCGCCGGCTGCATACGGGGCAGCGGGGGCAGATCCTGCTCGATGATGTCGACATCGCCTCGCTCGGCGCCAAGGACCTGGCGCGGCAGATCGGTCTGCTCGCACAAAACCCCTCGGCGCCGCCCGATATGACCGTGGAAGAACTGGTGCGGCTCGGGCGCTATCCGCATCAGGCCATGCTGCAGCCCTGGAGCGAAAAGGACGGCGCCGCCGTCACCCGCGCCATGGCCGGAACGGGCGTGACGGGCCTGAAACACCGCCGCATCGGTTCGCTCTCGGGCGGACAATTGCAGCGCGCCTGGATCGCCATGGTCCTGGCCCAGGAAACCGACGTCATCTGCCTCGATGAGCCGGTCAACCATCTCGACATGGCCCATCAGCTCGATTGCCTCGATCTCGTCTCAAAACTCAACCGCGAAGACGGGCGCACCATTGTTCTCGTGCTGCACGATCTCAATCTTGCCGCGCGCTATGCCGACCAGCTGGTCTTCGTGCATGAAGGCCATGTGCGAGCTCTGGGCCGGCCAGAAGATCTGATGAAGCCCGAACTGCTGGCCGAGGTTTTCGAGGTCGATGCCGCGATCATGACCGATCCGGTGCATGGCCGCCCGATCTGCATCCCGCGCGGCCGCGCAAAAGCGGCCGTGGAGGAACTGGCTTAAATCGGGGCGGCCCCGTCCGGCCCTCAGGCGCTTTCGGCCAGCGACGCGGCTGCGCCGCCCATGAGTGCGGAAATTTCGTGCCAGCGCGACTGGAACGAAGCGACGCAAGCGGGGTCGAAATGGCTGCCCGCGCAGCGCGAGATTTCGGAATAGGCCTCCTCCAGCGTCCAGGCGCGCTTATAGGGGCGCTCGGAGCAGAGGGCGTCGAACACGTCGGCCAGCGCGACGATGCGCGCTTCGATGGGAATGGCCGTGCCCGAAATGGCGTTGGGATAGCCCGTGCCGTCCCATTTTTCATGGTGGCTCTGGGCGATCAGTTCGGCCGTGCGGATAAGGTCGCTGTCGGCATCGGCGAGAATGCGGGCACCGATGGTGACATGCTCGCGCATGCGCGCCATTTCCTCTTGCGTCAATTTGCCGGGCTTGGAGAGGATCGCATCGGCAATGGCGATCTTGCCGATGTCGTGGAGCGGCGCAGCCAGGTAAATCATCCGGCATTGCTGCGGCGAAAGGCCGAGACCCTCGCCGATGATCTTGCTGATCCGGGCGACGCGCGACACGTGTTCGCCGGTATCGCCATCGCGATATTCGATGGCCCGGGCCAGACGCCAGATGATCTCTTCCTCGCGGGCCAGCAAATGGGCCGTGGCCTTTTCGACTTCGCGCGACAGGCGGTTGGCATGATCGGCCAATTCCACCTGGGCGCCGCGCAGCGCCAGCAGATTGGTGATGCGCGCCTTGAGTTCGATCGGGTCGAAGGGCTTGGTCAGGAAATCATTGGCCCCCACCCCGATGGCCTCGATGCGGATCGCCTTGTCGGCGTCCGAGGTCACCATGACCATGGGCACGGTGCGATAGCTGTCGCGGGCGCGCAGCGTTTCGATGAAATGAATGCCGTCCATTTCCGGCATGATGTGATCTATGAGCAGCAGATCATATTGCTGCTCCTCGCTCAGTTTGAGCGCTTCGAGCGGGTTGAGACAAAGCTCGACCCCGTCACCGACTATTTCCCGCACGATCGAACCCAGTAAAGCCAGACTCGATCGGCTGTCGTCCACGATCAGCACATGCACAATACAAGCCCCCCGGCCTAATGCAGGGGCGATGATATGGTCGAGCCCTTATGCGAAACTTAATATCTCACATGCATTTAGGCCCGTTCGCGCCGATGGTTTATTACGCCTTTACCGCGGCAATAAATTTATTCTCCGCAATCGAAGCCGGTTTCATTTCGATCGAAAAACCCGGCCGCTCCGGCGGCATATAGGCGGCGTTTCTGATCACGCAGGGATCGATGAAATGCTCATGCAGATGATCGACATATTCGATCACCCTTCCCTCCTTGCTGCCTGATACGACGAGATAGTCGATCATCGAGAGATGCTGCACATATTCGCACAGGCCCACGCCCCCGGCATGCGGCCAAACCGCTTTTTTATACTTCGCCGCCATCAGAAGGACCGACAGCACCTCGTTGAGGCCCCCGATGCGGCAGGCATCGATCTGCACGATATCGATGGCGTCGCGGGTGATGAACTGCTTGAAGAGAATGCGGTTCTGGCACATTTCCCCGGTCGCGACCTTTACCGGCGCAATGGCCTCCCGGATTTTCCGATGCCCTTCGACGTCATCGGGGCTGGTCGGCTCCTCGATGAAATAGGGATTGAACCGCTTGAGCGCGTTCACCCAGCCGATCGCCTGATCCACCTCCCAGACCTGGTTGGCATCGATCATCAGATAGCGGTCCGGCCCCATGATGGAGCGCACGATATCGAGCCGCCGAATATCATCGGCAAGATCGCGGCCGACTTTCATCTTGATATGGGTAAAGCCTTCTGCGACCGCTTCGGTGGCAAGCCGCGTCAGCTTCTCGTTGGAATAGCCGAGCCAGCCGGCCGAAGTGGTGTAACAGGCATAGCCCTCGGCCCGCAGTTTTGCGATGCGCTCACCCTTGCCCGGTTCGGCCGCCTTGAAGATCGCCAGCGCCTCTTCGGGCGTGATGGCATCGGTCAGATAGCGGAAATCCACGATGGAAACGAGCTGCTCCGGGTTCATTTCGGCGACATAGAGCCAGACCGGTTTTTTCGCGCGCTTGGCCAATAGGTCCCAGACGGCATTGACCACGGCCCCGGTCGCCAGATGCATGGCGCCCTTGTCGGGGCCGATCCAGCGCAGCTGGCTGTCCCCGGTCATATGGCGCCAGAAGCGGCCCGGATTTTCCTCGATCCAATCGAGATCGAGCCCCTTGACCCGATCGGTCAGCGCCGCGATGGCAGCGCAAACCACCTCATTGCCGCGCCCGATGGTGAAAGTCAGCCCATGCCCCTCAAGCGCCCCATCGGTGCCGAGCACCACATAGGCGGCCGAGTAGTCGGGATCGGGGTTCATCGCATCGGACCCATCGAGCGAGGCCGAGGTCGGAAAGCGCAG
>DATMSG010000060.1:0-3519 GCA_035565515.1 Devosia sp. | reverse complement strand
TGCGACCTTCAGGTTATGAGCCTGACGAGCTACCGGGCTGCTCCATCCCGCGTCAAACACAGCGCCTCGGCGCGGTGTGAGGGCTATATAGGGGGTAGTTCGGAAGACCTCAACCCCCAAAGCGGATGAGGTGACGGTTTTTTGACATTGTGCCCCGACATCAGCAAAATCAGGGCTTTGCCACGCTTGGCATGTGGAAAAGTCCGAGGGACGCCGTTCCCGGCTTTTCCCCTTCGCGTTGAACGGTCTACCGTCCGCCCCGCCGGACAGCCTATTGTCCGGCCCGCTGGAATTGAGGGTTTGGGGCGCATATCATGGACATGAAAAAACTCGGCCGCACCGGTATCGAGGTCACCGACATCTGCCTGGGCACCATGACCTGGGGAAGCCAGAACACCCAGGACGAAGGCCATGCCCAGATCGCCATGGCGCGCGATGCCGGCATCAATTTCATGGATACGGCCGAACTCTACGCCGTGCCCGGCAGCCCCGAAACCTCGGGCCGCACCGAAGAAATCATCGGCAATTGGTTCGCCGCCAACAAGGACCGCGACAGCTGGGTTCTTGCCAGCAAGATCGGCGGCGGCGGCAATGCGTTCCTGCGCGAAGGCAAGCGGGCCGACGGCGCCTCGATCCGCGTGGCCGTCGAGGGCAGCCTCAAGCGCCTCAAGACCGATTATATCGATCTCTACCAGATCCATTGGGCCAGCCGCGGCCACTATCACTTCGAAAACTATTGGCGCTATGCCCCGCACCGGCAGGACACCGCCGACATTCTCGCCAATCTCGAGGATATGCTCGAAACCCTCGGCGAACTGGTCAAGGCGGGAAAGATCCGCGCCATCGGCGTGTCCAACGAAACCACCTGGGGCATTGCCCAGTGGCTGCGCATCGCCGAAGCCAAGGGCTTTCCGCGCCTCGCCTCGGTGCAGAACGAATATAATTTCCTCCGCCGCCTCTTCGATCATGACCTGGCCGAACTGAGCCACCATGAAGATGTCGGGCTTCTCGCCTATTCGCCCCTAGCCGCCGGCATGCTGACCGGCAAATATCTCGACGGGCAGACGCCCAAGGGCAGCCGCAAGGATTATCAGAAGGGCTTTTGGCGCCAGAACGAATTCTCCGAAGCCGCCACCCGCGACTATCTTGCCCTCGCCAGGAAACACGGCCTCGACCCCGCCCAGATGGCCATCGCCTTCTGCCGCACCCGCCCCTTCATGACCTCGACCATCATCGGGGCCACCAGCACCGCGCAATTGGCGACCGATCTCGGCGCGGTAAACGTGACGCTCTCGCCCGATGTCCTCGGCGAGATCGACGCGCTCTTCCGCCGCCACCCGCGTCCATTGTAAGTTGTGATCCAGCGCTTCGGGGGCCCGGCATGACGGCAACGCTTTTCACTTCGGTTTTTCCGCTCCTTGCCTATTACGCCTATAATCTCATCGTGCCGCTGGTCGAGCGCCGGCGGCCCTCGCTCTCGAGCATCATGAACATGCAGCGCCGCCGCTGGGTCACCAATGCGACGCGCCGCGAAAGCCCCTTCGACGCCATCCTGTCGGGCAATATCATGGGCTCGGTGAGCTTTCTTGCCTCGACCTCGGTGCTGCTGGTCCTCGCGGTCTTTGCCGTCTTCGGCCAATTGCCCACGCTGATGGAAACGCTCGACTCGCTCTCGGTCGACAAGGGCTTTTCGGTGGGCGATGTGCAGATTCACCTCATGGTCATGCTGGCCATGTTCGTTCTCGCCTTCTTCGCCTTCACCCTGTCGCTGCGTCAGTTCAACCACTATTGCATCATGCTCGGCGCGCTCGAACACGACCGGGTCACCTCGGAAGAAGAGATCGATGCCATTACCCGCATGAATGCGCTCGGCGCCAAGAATTTCAATTCCGGCATCCGCGCCTATTACTTTTCGGTGGCCACCGTCGCCTGGTTCATTTCCGAATGGCTGGCGGTCGCCACCTGCCTCGCCACCGTCCTGGTTCTCGCCCATCGCGAATTCTTCTCGACCGCCCACCGCACCGCGGCCTCGGCAGCCGTCATCGCCGCGCGGCATCGCCAGAAACTGGCCGATAGCGAGATCAAGAAGGAACAAGGCTCCGGCGAGTTTTAACGCGCTTCTTTTTCCTCTGAACGCCCCTCCAGGAGACCTCAGGGTGAGGTGCTTTGCACCGCAAAGCCTCGAACCGCGAGGTCGAGCGCGTAGAGGCGTCGTGCGGGCCCATAGCCCGGCGCGCCTAGCGCTCTGGATGAGATCTGCTCTGTTTCTGTTCCGCAGCGAAACGTTCCGGCCGGGCCCCAATTCTACCCGGCGCTATTTCGACTTGGTCTTGCCGCTCGCCGGAGTGCCGGCGCTGCCGTCCAGCCGGGCCAGATTGTCGACGGCGAGCTGATAGCCGAGATCCGCCGAGCGCTGATAGTAGCTCCTGGCAAGGGCCAGATCGACATCGACCCCCAGCCCGTTCTCATAGATATGGCCCATATTATTGAGCCCGATCGGCTGCTCCTTGTCGGCCGCCATCTCGGTCCATTTCAGCGCCTTGGCATAGTCGACCGGGGTGCCGAGCCCATCCATATAGAGTAGGCCCAGATTGACCGCCGCGCGCATTTCCCCGCCCTCGGCCGCTTCCATATAGAGCGTCAGCGCCTTGGCATAGTCCTGCTTCACCCCGCGCCCGTCCTCATAGAGCAGCGCCAGATTATGCTTGGCAAGCGCCATGCCCTGGTCGGCGGCCAATTGATAAAGCTCGGCCGCTTCGGCGATGTCCTTGTCCACGCCCTCGCCATTTTCGAGCAGGAAACCGAGATTGTTCTGCCCATACATGTCGCCCTGGTCGGCAGCGAGCCGATAGAGTTCCACGGCGCGCTCGAGGTCGACATCCTGCCCCAGCCCGTCCTGCAAGACCTTGCCCAGGTTCACCTGCGCCGAGGCATCGCCCTGCGCCACGGCCTTTTCGAACCAGGCCGCCGCCGCCACGTAGTCGAGCGGCACGCCGAGCCCTTCTTGATACATCAGCCCCAGATTGGACTGCGCCTTGGCCATGCCCTGCTCGGCCGCCGCCCGATACCAGCGCGCCGCCTGGACATAGTCCTGCTCGACGCCTTCCCCGAAATCATAGGAAAGCCCCATAGAATTCTGTGCCAGGGCAAAGCCGGCCTCGGCGCCTTCGAGCAGCAATTGCGCCCCGCGCTCCATATCGGTTTCGACCCCGTCGCCGGTGGTCAGCATGTCCCCGTAAATGGCGAGCGCGATCACATGCCCGCCTTCGGCCGCCTCTTCAAAGAGCGGCACGGCGCTTTCCGTATCGCCCTCGGCAAAATAGGCCCGCGCCAGCCAGCCCTTGAGCTGGGGCGAATCCGGCTCCGCCTTCAGCGCGGCGCTGCAGGCCTTGATCGCGGCCTCGGTATCGATGTCCCAGGTCTCCCGGCCGATCGATTCATAGCCGGTTTCATATTGGCTGGCCGCCTCGGCCGCGCAGGCGTCAAAGGCCGGGCTCGCGAGGGTCGGCACGACCGGCA
>DATMSG010000059.1:0-4639 GCA_035565515.1 Devosia sp. | reverse complement strand
TTTTACTTGGAGCTATGACGTTATGAACAAGACGCTCGCCCTCGCCTTTGGGGCCCTTGTGGCCGCCAGCCCCGCTTTGGCCCAGGAGGAGCCGGTCCTCAACGTCTATAATTGGTCCGACTATATTGCCGAGGACACCATCGCCAATTTCGAGGCGGAGACCGGCATCAAGGTCAATTACGACGTTTACGACAATAACGAGATCGTCGATGCCAAACTCCTGGCCGGCAATTCGGGCTATGACATCGTCGTTCCCTCGGGCAATTTCCTCGAACGCCAGATCAAGGCCGGCCTGATCCTGCCGCTCGACAAGTCCAAATTGACCAATCTGGGCAATCTCGACCCCGCCGTCATGGCGACCGCCGCCGAGCAGGACCCGGACAATGCCCATGCCGTGCCCTATATGATCAACACCATCGGGCTCGGCTATAATGTCGCCAAGGTCACCGCAGCCCTCGGCCCCGATGCCGATCTTGAAAGCTGGGACCTGCTGTTCAAGCCCGACGTGGTGGAAAAACTCGCCGGCTGCGGCGTCGCCGTGCTCGACAGCCCCTCCGAAGTCATGGGCATTGCGCTCCACTATCTGGGCCTCGATCCCAATTCGGAGAGCGAAGAAGACCTCGCCAAGGCCGAAGCCCTGCTCAATTCGATCAAGCCCTCGATCCGCTATTTCCATTCGAGCCAATATATCGACGATCTCGGCAATGGCGAAATCTGCCTGGCGCTCGGCTATTCCGGCGACATTTTCATCGCTTCGGACGCTGCCGCCCAGGCCGGCCAGGGCAATGAAGTGACCTATCTGATCCCCAAGGAAGGCGCCGCGACGCTCTTTGACTTCCTCGCCATTCCGGTCGATGCCCCGCATCCGGACAATGCGCACAAATTCATCAACTACATCCTCGAGCCCCAGGTCGTGGCCGCGATCACCAATTACGTGTTCTACGCCAACCCGAACCTGCCGGCGCTTGAATTCGTCGATGAGGAAGTCAAGTCCAACCCCGGCATCTACCCGCCGGCCGAAACCATCGCCAAGGCATTCGTCATGAAGGCGCATTCGCCCGAATTCGAAGAGGTCTTGACCCGCACCTGGACCCGCATCAAAACCGGCCAGTAATTTTTCCGAGGAGGGGCGGCTTTCCGGCCGCCCCTTCATCCTTTCCGTAGGGTCCGTCATGGCCAAGAAATCGCAGCAACTCGCCATCGATACGCGTCCATGGCGCGACACGGCCAATAACAAGCCGTTTGTCCGCATCAAGAACGTGACGAAGAAATTCGGCGACGTCCTGGCCGTGCACGATGTCTCGCTCGACATTTACCGCTCCGAACTCTTCTGCCTGCTCGGCGGTTCTGGATCGGGCAAGTCGACCCTGTTGCGCATGCTGGCCGGCTTCGAGCAGCCGACCTCGGGCACCATCGAGATCGACGGTCAGGACATGACCGAGGTCCCGCCCTATAATCGGCCCGTCAACATGATGTTCCAGTCCTATGCGCTCTTCCCGCATATGTCGGTGGAACAGAACATCGCCTATGGCCTCAAGCGCGACAATCTTCCCAAGGGCGAGATCAGCGACCGCGTCGCCGAGCTTCTGAGCCTCGTCAAATTACAGGACTATGGCCGGCGCAAGCCGCACCAGCTTTCCGGCGGCCAGCGCCAGCGCGTTGCCCTCGCCCGCGCTTTGGCCAAGCGTCCGAAACTGCTCCTTCTCGACGAGCCCCTCGGCGCATTGGACAAGAAGCTGCGCGAGGAAACCCAGTTCGAACTGGTCAAAATCCAGGAGAGCCTGGGCGTTACCTTCATCGTCGTGACCCACGACCAGGAAGAGGCGATGACGCTCGCCACCCGCATCGGCGTCATGAATCTCGGTGAAATCGCCATGGTGGGCGAGCCCACCGACATCTACGAATTCCCCAATTCCCGCTTCGTCGCCGGCTTCATCGGCTCGGCCAATATGGTGGAGGGTAAGGTCACCGAGGACGAGCCGGGCCATGTCCGCATCCGCTCGAACGAACTGGGCTGCGATATCTATGTCGGGCACGGCGTCGATTGTGCGCCCGAACAGATCCTGTGGTGGGCCATTCGCCCCGAAAAGATGGTGTTGAGCCGCGAAAAACCCGTCACTCCCCATGATGCCAATGTCACGTCGGGCATTGTAGAGGAGATCGCTTATCTGGGGGATATCTCCTTGTATCAGGTGGCGCTCGAGAGCGGCAAACGTCTCCGCGTCAGCCAGACCAATTCCGTCCGCGGCAATCCCGACGCCATCACCTGGGACGAGAAGGTGTTCGTCACCTGGAGCGATAGCTCCGGTTCGGTGCTGACGGTATGATGATGGCTGGAAATACCTCCTCACCCGTCTCGGCCTGCGGCCGATCCGCCCTCTCCCCAATGGGAAGAGGAATAGAGGTGTCCGCCGATCTGTTCTTCTCCCCATGGGGGAGAAGGTGGCGCGCAGCTCACCGAATTCGCATTTGCGAATTCGGTTGGGTTGAAGGGGCGTGCCGGTCATGACGATCACCCGCGACCCCACCATTCCCCCGCCACGGCGCCTCAAGCCCTGGAATGCGGTCGAGCGTGGCCTTGCCAAGGTCGGCATTTCCGGCCGCATGCTGGTGCTGGCCGCCCCGGTCCTGTGGCTCCTGGTCTTCTTCCTCATTCCGCTGGCCGTGGTCTTCGGCATTTCGCTGTCGACCAAGCAGTTCGGCCGCCCGCCCTATTCGCCGCTGCTGACGACCGAGGAAGGCACGGTGCAGCTCACCCTGCACCTCAACAATTACATCCGCCTCTTCACCGACAATCTCTATATCGCGGCCTATCTCTCCTCGATCCGCATCGCCTTCATCGCCACGGTGATCACGCTCTTTGTCGGCTATCCCATGGCCTATGCCATTGCCCGGGCCCCCGATCGCTGGCGCAATATCCTGCTCATGCTGGTGATCCTGCCCTTTTTCACCTCCTTCCTGTTGCGCGTCTATGCGCTGACCGGCTTCATGCGCGGCAATGGCGTCATCAACCAGTTTCTGGGGCTGTTCGGGCTGGAACCGCTGGTGATGATGCAGACCGATTTCGCCGTCTATGTCGGCATCGTCTATACCTATCTGCCCTTCATGATCCTGCCGCTCTATACGACGCTCGTAAAACTCGACGTATCGCTCTTCGAAGCCTCGGCCGACCTTGGCGCGCGCCCGCTGCGCACCTTCCTGTCGGTGACGCTGCCGCTCTCGCTGCCCGGCATCGTGGCCGGCTCCATGCTGGTCTTCATTCCGGCCATCGGCGAATATGTCATTCCTTCGCTGCTCGGGGGCCCGGAAACCCTGATGATCGGCCGCGTGCTCTGGGACGAGTTCTTCACTGCCGCCAATTGGCCGCGCGCCGCCGCCGTGGCCGTCGCCATGCTCCTGGCCGTGGTGGTGCCGATCATGCTGTTGCAACGCGCCCAGAGCGCCGTGGTGGAGAGATAGCATGCGCCGTGGCTGGTTTCTTCCCATCGCAGCAGCTCTGGGCTTCTCGTTCCTTTACGCGCCCATCGTGTCGCTGGTCATCTTCTCCTTCAACGAGAGCCGCCTCGTGACCGTCTGGTCGGGCTTTTCGACTAAATGGTATGGCGAACTCTTTCGCGACCCCCAGATGCTCAACGCCGCCTGGTTGAGCCTGCAGATCGGGGCGATCAGCGCCACTATTGCCCTGGTGCTCGGCACGCTCGCCGCCGTGGCCCTGGTGCGCTTCCGCCGGTTCCGCGGCCGCACGCTGTTTTCGGGCATGGTTTCGGCCCCGCTGGTCATGCCCGATGTCATCACCGGCCTGTCGCTGCTGCTGCTCTTCGTCGCCATGGAAGGCTTTTTGGGCTGGCCGCAGGGCCGGGGCATGCTGACCATCATCATCGCCCATTCCACCTTCTGCACCGCCTATGTCTGCGTCGTGGTGCAGTCGCGCCTGGGTGATTTCGACCGCAGCCTCGAAGAAGCCGCCATGGACCTGGGCGCCAGCCCCCTCCGCACCTTTTTCGACATTACCCTGCCCATCATCGCCCCGGCCCTGGTCTCGGGCTGGCTCCTGGGCTTTACCCTCTCGCTCGACGATCTCGTCATCGCCAGCTTCGTTTCGGGCCCCGGCTCTTCGACGCTGCCCATGGTGATTTTTTCCAAAGTTCGCCTCGGCGTCTCGCCCGACGTCAATGCGCTCGCAACCATCATCATCGGCCTCGTGGCAACGGGCGTTCTGATTGCCACCATCATCCAGCTGCGCTCGAAACCGAAAAAGGCCAAGGCCTGAACGGCCCGCCCCCGGACCTGATCCGAGGGCCACCGGCTTAGGCCTCGAATGGACTGCCAGCAGCAGACGCCGCCCGGCCTTGCGGCTTGCGGTTGCACGGTTGCGACGCCCATGGGGCGCACGGTGGCGACGCCCTTAGGGCGCACGGCGAAAAGCGGCTTTCGCCCCGAAATTGGTAGACTGAAAGAGGCGAAAGCCGCTTTCCACGATCGGGATTTTTTGCGCACGCCTCGAGCGGCCCCCTTTTGGGGTTTTACGGTCCAGCTCGCCGTCGGAAGCATCCGAAGATGCAACGGGGGCTCGCTGCCGCCTGGCCGGTTGTCGGCATCCACGCATCCGTCCAGGCGACCCCGAACAGCCCGTCTTCCC
>DATMSG010000058.1:0-4326 GCA_035565515.1 Devosia sp. | reverse complement strand
TCCGGCCACGCAGAGGTACGACGGCTCGCCTCATAACAAGGCAAGCTCATCCGGCCCTGTGAAAAATCCCGGCGCGATGGCGAGGCCGACGTTTCACCATCTACCAAACCCTAGAGACGCCGGTCTCGCCATCGTCGCTCCCTGCCAAAACCGTCGGCACCAGCCGGACGGCGTATCGCCACGCCCCTGTGGAACCTTCCGCTTCGCCATTGCGTATTAACCCAATCGCGACATTATGACTGGACGGAGCGCCCAAAGGGCCGCAGGTCTTGCCCTTGTAACGCCCCATTGCCGGACATACATTCGGCCTTACTGCTGGCTGCTGCATTTGGGCCGGCTTCTCCGGGACAGGATTGATGAACGGAAACTTCCGCAACTTCGCCATCTGGCTAGTCATACTCTTCATGCTGATGGGCCTGTTCCAGGTCTTCCAGTCGTCGACCCGCTCAATTTCGGTCTCCGACAAGAGCTACAGCCAGTTCGTCACCGATGTGGAAGCAGGGCGCGTGCAGTCCGTCACCATCACCAATAATGTGGTGTCGGGCGTGCTCAATGACGGTGCGCGCTTTGAAACCGTGCTGCCCGATGGCGCCGACGTGATCAATCGCCTCGAAGACAAGGGCGTGTCGATCACCGCGCGCGCCCCCGAATCGAGCCCGTTCTGGTCGATCCTGCTGTCTTCCTGGCTGCCGTTCATCGTCATCATCGGTGTCTGGTTCTTCTTCATACGGCAGATGCAGGGCGGTGGCCGTGGCGGCGCGATGGGCTTTGGCAAGTCGCGCGCCAAGCTGCTCACCGAAACCCACGGCAAGGTGACGTTTGAAGACGTTGCCGGCGTGGACGAAGCCAAGCAGGACCTTGAGGAAATCGTCGAATTCCTGCGCGATCCCGGCAAGTTCCAGCGCCTGGGCGGCCGTATTCCGCGCGGCGTGCTGCTGGTGGGCCCTCCGGGTACCGGTAAGACGCTGCTGGCCCGTTCGGTCGCCGGCGAAGCCAATGTGCCCTTCTTCACCATTTCGGGTTCGGACTTCGTTGAAATGTTCGTCGGTGTCGGCGCGTCCCGCGTCCGCGACATGTTCGAGCAGGCCAAGAAGAACGCCCCTTGCATTATCTTCATCGACGAAATCGACGCCGTCGGTCGCCAGCGTGGCGCCGGTCTCGGCGGCGGTAACGACGAACGCGAACAGACCCTCAACCAGCTCCTTGTCGAGATGGACGGCTTTGAAGCCAATGAAGGCATCATCCTGATCGCTGCCACCAACCGGCCTGACGTGCTGGACCCCGCTCTGCTGCGTCCCGGCCGCTTCGACCGTCAGGTCGTGGTGCCTAATCCCGACGTGTCGGGCCGCGAAAAGGTGCTCAAGGTTCACGTCCGCAAGGTGCCGCTGGCCCCCGATGTGGATCTGAAGGTTCTGGCCCGTGGTACCCCCGGTTTCTCCGGTGCTGACCTGATGAACCTGGTCAACGAAGCGGCCCTGATGGCGGCGCGGCGCAATAAGCGCTTCGTCACCCATGCCGAGTTCGAAGACGCCAAGGACAAGATCATGATGGGCGCTGAGCGCCGCACCATGGCCATGTCCGAGGACGAGAAGAAGCTGACCGCCTATCACGAAGCTGGCCACGCCATTATCGCACTCAAGGTTGCGGGCATTGACCCGATCCACAAGGCGACGATCATTCCGCGCGGCCGCGCTTTGGGCATGGTCATGACCCTGCCCGAGAGCGACAGTTATTCGTTCTCCCGTGAAAAGGCTTTGGCGCGCCTCACCATGCTGTTCGGTGGCCGCGAGGCCGAGATCATCAAGTTCGGCCCGGAAAAGGTCACCTCTGGCGCCTCCGGCGATATCCAGATGGCGACCAGCCTGGCCCGGTCCATGGTCATGGAATGGGGCATGAGCGAAAAGCTCGGCCGTGTTCGCTACAAGTCGAGCGACCAGGAAGTGTTCCTGGGTCACTCGGTGACGCAGTCGACCAATATGAGCGACGACACCGCGCGCATCATCGACCAGGAAGTGCGCAAGCTGATCGAGGATGGCGAGGCTTCGGCCAAGGAAATCCTCACCACCTACCACGACGAGTGGGAGGCGATTGCCCAGGCGCTGCTCGAATATGAGACGCTGACTGGCGATGAGCTGCGGGCCCTGATGGAAGGCAAGCAGCCGGTTCGCCCGGATGACAATGGCCCTTCCGCGCCCAAGGCGACGGGTGTGCCCTCGGCCGGCAAATCGGGCAAGAAGCGCCCCGATGCGCCGCCCGAGACGGGTCTCGAGCCGCAGCCGGGCAGCTAAGCCAGGCAGAAAAATTGGAAAGGTCGCCGCAGGGCGGCCTTTCTGCGTTTGATCTTCACCGTTATTCCGCCGAAAAGCGCTCTTAACGGTTGAACGATAGAATCACCGCTCGATACGAGTGTGAGGGCAGATCATGGTCAGGAAATATTTCGGCACGGACGGTATTCGCGGCCTCGCCAATGGCAGCAAGCTTACCCCCGAACTGGCAATGAAGGTCGGCATGGCTGCCGGCACCAAATTCGTGCGCGGCGACCATCGCAATCGCGTGGTGATCGGCAAGGATACCCGTCGCTCCGGCTATATGATCGAGACCGCCCTGACCGCCGGCTTCACCGCTGTGGGCATGGATGTCTACCTGCTCGGCCCGATGCCGACCCCGGCCGTCGCCATGCTAACGCGCTCGCTGCGGGCGGATCTGGGCGTCATGATCTCGGCCTCGCACAATCCTTATGACGACAATGGCATCAAGCTGTTCCGCCCCGATGGCTACAAGCTCAGCGACGAGTTGGAGCTGGAAATCGAGCGGCTGATCGATAGCGACACGAGCAAGCTTCTGGCGCATGGCATGAATATCGGCCGCGCCCACCGCGACGAGGAAGCCCGCACCCGCTATATCGAATATGCCAAGCGCACGCTGCCGCGCAATGTCGACCTGTCCGGCCTGCGCGTGGTGCTCGACTGCGCCAATGGCGCCGCCTATAAGGTCGCGCCCATCGCCCTGTGGGAATTGGGCGCCGAGGTCATCACCATCGGCGTCGAGCCCGATGGCTATAATATCAATCACAAGGTCGGCTCCACCGCGCCCGACGCCGTGGCCGCCAAGGTGCGTGAAATGCGCGCCGACATTGGCATTGCGCTGGATGGCGACGCCGATCGCGTCATTATCATCGATGAAAAGGGCAATGTGGTCGATGGCGACCAGTTCATGGCGGTGATCGCCCAGAGCTGGATGGAGCGCGAAATGCTCGTCGGCGGTGGGATCGTTGCCACCATCATGTCCAATCTGGGCCTTGAACGCTATCTGCTCTCGCTAGGGCTGACGCTGGAGCGCACGCAGGTGGGCGATCGCTACGTGCTCGAAGCCATGCGCGCCAAGGGCTTCAATGTGGGCGGCGAACAATCGGGCCACATTATCCTGTCCGATTTCACCACGACCGGGGATGGCCTCGTCGCCGCGCTGCAATTGCTCGCCGTGCTCAAGCAGCAGGAGCGCTCCATTTCGGAAATCTGCGCCCGCTTCGAAAAGGTCCCGCAACTGCTGCGCAGCGTCAAGTTCAAGTCCGGCAAGCCGCTGGAGCACAAGCAGGTCATCCAGGCCATCGCCGATGGCCAGGCCATGCTGGGCAAGGGCGGGCGCCTCGTCGTCCGCGCCTCGGGCACCGAGCCGGTGATCCGCGTCATGGGCGAAGCCGATGATGCCGCTCTGGTATCGACCGTGGTCGGCCAGGTAGAGGCAGCGATCCTGCAGGTCGCCTGACTTCCGACAACTGTTGTGGGGCCAGTCTCTACTGCTGTTACGGTTAAAAGTTTAGGTTAATCGGGTTTTAAGAAAGTTGTCCGATATTTGCCAACAATCGACTCATGTCGTGGCAACCTAAGGACGAATTTCATGAACAAGCTCATCGCTGCGGTCATGGTGGCTGGAGCCGCTGTTGTGGCTGCCCCGGCACTGGCCGCGGATATGCCTTATTATCCGCCGGTCATCGACGTTCCTGACGTGGATTATGGCGTGCAGGGCGCCTTCTATCTGCGCGGCAGCGCCGGTGGGAACGGCCTGTGGGCCAAGGAAGTCAGCCATCCCAGCGGCGTCCCGGACACCGTATTCGCCACCGACGATTGGGGCTTCGGCTACTCGGTCGGCGCGGGCGTCGGCTATGAAACCGGCACCGGCCTGCGCTTCGACGTGACCGCCGACTATCTCGCCAATGATGAGCTGTCGACCACCATTTCCGGCTCGACCAACATCGCCAATGGCCAGCACAAGCTGGAACTGCGCTCCACCATCCTGCTCGCCAACGCCTATTATGACTTCGGTCTG
>DATMSG010000057.1:0-6113 GCA_035565515.1 Devosia sp. | reverse complement strand
GCCAGGTGCCGCTGCAATTCTCTCTCGCCATTCGCAGCGACGTGGCCACATCCGGCGGCGCCTTCGGCCTCGTCGCCGAAATTCGGGTTCGCGGCTCGGCCATGTGGCGCAATAGCGTCGCCCTGCCCGTCGATCTGACAGCCCCGGCGCCGGTTTCGATCCTCGTCACGAGAGTTCCCGTGGCACCAGCCCCACCGGAGCCCGAAGCGGCCCCCAGCATCGCCGACACGACCTGGACCGTGACCAGCATCAGCGGCAGCCCCGTCCTCGGCACCACGCCCCTGACCCTTGCCATCGCCGCCGATCTCCGCGTCGATGGTCACGCCGGCTGCAACAGTTTTTTTACCCAGGCGACACTGGAGGCGGCCAAGCTGCAATTCGCTCCCCCCGCCTCGACGCGCATGGCCTGCGAACCGGTCGTCATGGCCCAGGAAAGCGCCTTCTTCGCCGCCCTCGTCGCGGTGAACAGTTACGAACTGTCCGACGACAGCCTGCGCCTCCTCGATGCCGCCGAAGTGCCGCTGATCGGCCTCGTACGGGCCGGGGAGTAGAGCCAGCGTGGACACTGCCGACTTCATCTCGCGCCTCCTCGATGTCGTCGAGCACGACATCATTCCCCTGACCGCCCGCGGCGTTGCTCAAGGCAACAAGCTTTTCGGCGCGGCCATCCTGCGCAAATCCGATCTGTCGGTAATCGTCGCGGAAACCAATAACGAGACGGAAAACCCGCTCTGGCATGGCGAAATGCACGCCATCAAACGCTTCTTCGAACTGCCCCAGGCCCAGCGCCCGGCACCCAGGGATTGTATTTTCCTGACCTCGCACGAGCCGTGCTCGCTCTGCCTCTCCGGCATCACCTGGTCAGGTTTCGATAACTTCTATTATCTTTTCACCTATGAAGACAGCCGCGACAGTTTCGGCATTCCCTACGACATCCAGATCCTGCAGGCTGTCTACGCCGTACCCGATCCCGATCGCAGCGCCGTCCCGGCCGACCGTCCGCTCTATAATCGCACCAATGCCTTCTTCAAAAGCCGGGGCCTTCAGGAAATGATTGCGGGCCTTGATCGCGGCCACCGCGAAAATCTCCTCGCGCGCTTCGATGACATCAGCGCCGCCTATGCCGACCTGTCCGCCGTTTATCAGCGCGACAAGGGCAATAAGGGCATTCCGCTCGCCTGAACCTTGCGCAGCGATTTCAACGGGCGGCGGACTACGCCGGTCACGGTCTGCGCCGTTTTCGGCATGGGCAGCACAACGCGCCACAGGCTCAGATTGAGCCGATCGCGATCCGAAAGCTCCGCCTTATTCATGAATGCGAACCTGAGCTGGCCCATTTTTGGCGGGCATTTCAGCAAAAGAAGCCGCGAGCGTGATGAAACTCAGGGCCGCGACAAACAAGGCCGATAGCAGCATTTGAGACTGTGCGGGTTTGGACAGGAGCGGGCGCATTTGGTGTTGTTTTCCCTCAACTTTTCGGCCCCACCTCTAACGCTGGGCCTATCCTAGCAACGTTGAAACCAGTCATATCGCTCCACGGCTGAATAGGTCACGAATGCGTGATTAATCCTTCGTTCACATTCCCGCCACGTGCATGGCAGGCATGTGACGCGAACTTTTCCGGCTCGCTGACGTTTCCTTGCATGACCCCGAAGTGCCATGTGAGGATTTCCGATGAATCAGCAGCTTCTCGAACCCGGCGCCGAGGCCCCCGCGCTTGCCCTGTTCACTGACTTCGACGGCACTTTGGTAGAGATTGCCGACACCCCGGACGCTATCCATGTCCCCGACGATCTCGCCGAGCAGATCGAGCGCATCACCCGCGAATTCGACAATGCCTTCGCCGTCATAACCGGCCGCGAAATCTCCGACATCGACCGCTTTCTGGCGCCCCTGCACCTGCCCATTGCCGGCGCCCATGGCTCCCAGCGCCGCCGCGCCGACGGCTCCATGGAAAAAGTCGATGACGAATTGATCGCCGGCGCCGAAGAAATCGCCCGCGCCATCGAGCCCCTGGCCGTGGCCCATCCCGAATTGATGATCGAGCCCAAACCCGGCACGGTGGCCCTCCATTATCGCCAGGCGCCGGAGCTGGCCGATGCCTGCCTGCGCGCGCTCGAAGAAGTGCTCGCCGATCACCCGCAATATTCGCTGGTCGAAGGCAAGATGGTCTATGAAGCTCGCCCCATCGGCTTTGATAAGGGCGCTGCCCTCCGCGCCTTCATGCAGGAAGAGCCTTTCATCGGCCGCACGCCGATCTTCATCGGCGACGACATTACCGATGAGGACGCCTTCCGAGCCGCGCAAGAACTGGGCGGCGTCGGTATCAAGATCGGCTCCGGCGAGACCGCCGCGCGCCTGCGCATCGCCGATGTCACTTCGGTCCGCGCGCTGATCACCGGCCTTGGCGATCTCGTGCATCGCGAAGAGCCCGTTCTCACCGAAACCACGGCGCACTGACACGTGCTCGACCGCATGTACCAGCACAATCCCGGCCCGGGCGCCCGCGCCCGGTCTCATATTGAATTTTTACAGGGGGCCCGTCTGCCATGAGCCGCATCGTCATCGTTTCCAATCGCACACCCGGCAAGGGCCCGGCCGCCGGCGGCCTCGCCGTCGCGCTTAAAAAAGTGCTCGGCGAACGCGAAGGCTTCTGGTTCGGCTGGTCCGGCAAACTGACCGAAAATCCCGAAAGCAAACCGCGCTTCGAAGACATCGACGGCCTGCACATAGCCCAGATCGATCTCTCCCCCGACGACCACCGCGCCTACTACTCCGGCTTTTCCAATTCCATTCTCTGGCCGAGTTTCCACCTCCGGCTCGACCTCGCGACCATCGAGAGCCATTGGTATGAAGGCTATCGCCGGGTCAACGCCCAGTTCGCCAAGGCCCTCATGCCCCTCCTTAAACCCGACGATGTGGTCTGGGTGCACGACTATCACCTGATCCCGCTCGCCAGCGAATTGCGCAGCCTCGGGGCCAGAAACCGCATCGGCTTTTACCTTCACATCCCCTTCCCCACGGTCGATGCGCTCTATGCCATACCCCACCATGGCGACCTGATGCGCGATCTCTCGCGCTACGATCTCATTGGCTTCCAGGCCAATCGCGATGTCGCCGCCTTCACCGATTTCGCCGAGCACCAGGCACCGTCCACTTTCGGCCCGCGCCCGACCGAAGCGCTCGACTTCTCGAAAACCGAAGTCGCCGCCTTCCCCATCGGCTCGGATCCCGAAGCCTTCTCGCGCCTCGCCACCAGCCCTGCCGCCAAGAAGATGATCCACCGCATGCGTCGCGCCCTGGGCGACCAGGCCCTGATCCTGGGCGTCGATCGTCTCGATTATTCCAAGGGTCTGCCCCAGCGCGTCGAAGCCTATGAAAAGCTCCTCGCCAACAACCAGCGCTTCCGCCGCAACGTGCACCTGCTACAGGTTGCGCCGCCCTCGCGGGATACGATCAAGGAATATCAGGAAACAAGCGATACGCTCGACGCCATGTGCGGCCGCGTCATGGGGCGCTTTGCCGAACCCGATTGGGCGCCCCTCACCTATGTGAAACGGGCCTATGGCCAGCCGAGCCTTGCCGGCCTCTATCGCCTCGCCCGCGTTGCCCTCGTCACGCCCCTGCGCGATGGCATGAACCTGGTTGCCCACGAATATATCGGCGCCCAGGATCCAGAAAATCCCGGCGTCCTCGTCCTCTCCCGCTTCGCCGGTGCTGCCGAAATCTTCCCCGAAGCGCTCCTCGTCAATCCCTTCGACACCGACGAGACCGCCGAGGCCCTGCGCATGGCCCTCGACATGTCGCTGGACGAGCGCAAGGCGCGCTGGAATGCCCTCATGGCGGCGGCCCAAGCCCATAATGTCGATGACTGGGCCCTCAGCTTCCTCGAGCGTCTCTCCCCCGGCATCGGCGAAGCCGGCACCGGCGCCCGCGACGTAATCTACATGGCCTCGGTGGCGTGAAACCCTTTTGACGCCATGCTTCAAAGCCCTCATGGAGTGGCGCAAAGCGCAGCCTTGCCCTTGGTCACAACGATTGGCTATGCTTGAATGTCGCCACCCGGAGGCTTCGCCATGCCGCAGAAACTACTCGTAACGGCTCAATGGGATGATGAATCGAACATGTGGGTCGCAACCAGCGACGACATTCCCGGCCTCGTGACCGAGTCGGAAACGCTGGATGGTCTATTGGAACGCGTTCTCGCCGTGACGCCGGAACTGATGGACGACAATGGCCATCACCTGGCCACCCGGCCCCTGCCGGGCGAAGCCTTCGACATCTGCATCCTGTCGCAGGTGACGATGCAGCCCGGTCACGCTGCCTGATGGTCAAAGGCTTTTATGCGCAAATCACCCAAGCGCTGAAAGCCGCAGGATGCACCTTTCGCCGGCAGGGAAAAGGCGATCACGAAATCTGGTACAGCCCGATTACTGATCGGACCTTCACGGTCGATCGCGGCAGTCTCTCGCGCCACACCGCCAATGCGGTAATGAAACAAGCCGGTATCGACCAGCGCTTCTGACAAAAAGGGCGGCCTCTTGGCCGCCCTTGTTCTGATTAGCCTTCGCCGCGACGATTGCGCGCAGCGGACTTTTTCGCCGCCGTTGTCCAACGCGGCTTGGCCTTGAGGCCATCGGCGCGCGGGGGCTTCACCGAGCGCGCCGGAGCCAGCGGATTGCGGGCATCACGGGCAGGACCAGCACTCGCTTCCCGCACAGCGTTGGCATCGCGGGGAGCGCCGCCCTTGCCACGCTCGCCACCCGGACGCGGTGTGTTGAACTTGCGCTGGCTCACCGGCTTGGGATTGCGCGCAGTGCGCGCACCAGCCGGAGCACCCGGCGAATTGCGCGGCGGACGGACCGCCGTGGCTTCCTCAACCATCTGGAGATCGCCCGAAAGCGGCAGCGTGCGGCGGATCAGCTTTTCGACATCGCGCAGCTTGGAACGCTCGGTGCCGTCGCACAGCGTGATGGCAATGCCCTCGGCGCCATTGCGCCCGGTGCGGCCGATGCGGTGCACATAGTTTTCCGGATCGTCGGGCAGATCGTAGTTCACCACATGCGTAATGCCCGGCACGTCGATGCCGCGCGCTGCAATATCGGTCGCCACGAGAATGCGCACGCTGCCATTGGCAAAGCCCTTGAGCGCAGCCTGGCGCGCATTCTGGCTCTTGTTGCCGTGGATCGCGGCCGCCTGATAGCCGTCAATGGCGAGGTTCTTGTTCACGCGATCGGCACCATGCTTGGTGCGCGCGAAAACGATAACCCGCTCCATGCCTTCCTTCTCATCGTCGAGCAGGCCATTGAGCACACCGCGCTTGGCCTTCGAGCCGGAGAGAATGACACGCTGATCGATCTTGACGACGGTCGAGCCCTGCGGTGCCGCCTCGACCTTCACCGGGTCCTTGAGCAGGCCCTTGGAAAGGTCTTCGATCTCTGCCGCCATCGTGGCCGAGAACAGCATGGTCTGGCGGCGCAGGCCGATTGCCTTCGCGATCGCCTTGACCGGGGCGATAAAGCCCATGTCGAGCATGCGGTCGGCTTCGTCGAGCACCAGCCAGCGCGTTTCGTTGAGACGGATCTTGTTGTCGTCGAGCAGGTCCTTGAGACGGCCCGGCGTGGCGACAACGACATCGACGCCCCGTGCGATCTTTTGCACCTGATGGTAGCGCGACACGCCGCCCAGCACGAGCACGGTGTCCAGCTTCATCTTGGAGCCGGCAAACTTGCGGATGTTTTCTTCGATCTGCACGGCGAGTTCGCGCGTCGGCGCCAGGATCAGCGCGCGCGTGGTCATCGGCCGCGGACGGCCGGTCAGTTCGCCGATACCGGCGAGGATCGGCAGGCCAAAGGCTGCCGTCTTGCCCGAACCGGTCTGGGCAATGCCCAGCACATCCCGGCCTTCGAGCAGTTTCGGAATGGCCTGGCTCTGGATTTTGGTGGGGGTCTCGAAGCCTGCAGCCTTGAGGCTGGTGATCAGGTTTTCAGGAAGTCCGAGACTGGAAAAATCGGTCAAATCTTGATCTTTCATGATGCGCAAATACCGCGCGGGCGCTCTGCGACTTGCAGGCGCCGGGAACAAAAATTGCAATCGGGCGATAGGGATTTATC
>DATMSG010000056.1:0-12560 GCA_035565515.1 Devosia sp. | reverse complement strand
CGCGCGCGGCCACCGTGGCAGCAAGCCCGCCGCCGCCCAGCGCTGCCTGCGCGAGTTCATAGACGCTCTTTACGCCCTGCACCTGGCGGGTTTCCCCGTTCTGCGTCACGGCCACGGCGCGCGCGCCATTGGCGTCTAAATACTGGATAAGGTGCATGACTTTCCTTGCCTCCTGGGGCCTTCTCAGCGGCTTGGCGGCATAAAACGCAACCGGCCACACCCTGTCCAGTCAAAAATCATACTTTTGCGAGTCGAGGTCCCCTCACGCTCCAGAATCAGCATAAGGGAGGGCGGCGGTCAATTGAAATGTTCTCTTTTTGTCCCTTGACAGGGCGAAAACAAAATGAGAACAAAATAAGCACAATGAATGGACATTGATCTCTCGAGCCGGCGCGTTGCGTGGCCCTCGAGAGCGTGAAATAAGGAGAGAATTATGGCTAGCTCGCCGCTTCGCGTTGTTGAGGGTGGATCGATGGATAAGGACAAGGCTCTTGCTGCGGCATTGAGCCAGATTGAGCGCAATTTCGGCAAGGGCTCGATCATGCGCCTTGGCGAAAATGCCAGCATCGAGGTGGAATCGATTTCGACCGGTTCGCTCGGCCTCGACATCGCGCTCGGCATTGGCGGCCTGCCCAAGGGACGTATCGTCGAGATTTTCGGGCCGGAAAGCTCGGGCAAGACGACCCTGGCGCTCCATGTCATCGCCGAAGCCCAGCGCAAGGGCGGTATCTGCGCCTTTGTCGATGCTGAACACGCGCTTGATCCGGTTTATGCCCGCAAGCTGGGCGTCAATGTCGACGACCTTCTTATCTCCCAGCCCGATGCTGGCGAGCAGGCCCTCGAAATCACCGATACCCTGGTCCGCTCGGGCGCCATCGACGTCCTCGTGGTCGACTCGGTTGCAGCGCTCACCCCGCGCGCCGAACTCGAAGGCGAGATGGGCGATGCGCTTCCCGGCCTTCAGGCCCGCCTGATGAGCCAGGCCATGCGCAAGCTGACCTCGTCGATTTCCAAGTCGAAATGCCTCGTCATCTTCATCAATCAGATCCGCATGAAGATCGGCGTGATGTACGGTTCGCCGGAAACCACCACGGGTGGCAATGCGCTGAAATTCTATGCCTCGGTCCGCCTCGACATCCGCCGCATCGGCGCGCTCAAGGATCGCGAAGAGATCGTGGGCAACCAGACCCGGGTAAAGGTGGTCAAGAACAAGCTTGCTCCCCCGTTCCGCCAGGTTGAATTCGACATCATGTATGGCGAAGGCATTTCCAAGACCGGCGAATTGCTCGATCTCGGTGTCAAATCCGGCATTGTCGACAAGTCCGGCGCTTGGTTCTCCTGGGATAGTCAGCGCCTCGGCCAGGGCCGTGAAAACGCCCGCCAGTTCCTCAAGGACAATCCCGAGATCGCCAATACGATCGAGCAGGGCGTGCGCGAAAGCTCCGGCCTGCTGGGCGAAGTGCTCCTCGTTGCCGGTAGCGACGACGAGGCGGCCAGCGACGACTGAGTTTTCTCCGATCCCATGCAATAGTTCGACCCCCGCCAAAAGCGGGGGTCTTTCGTTGAGTGGCCGAAGCGTCCGTGGTTTGCCGAAACCTATCCGCTTTCGTCGCCACCGGGCTTGTTCCGGTGGTCCATGGGGAGGCGAGATGGATTGCCGGCAGGGGCCCGGCAATGACGGTGGGCATCGCGTGCAATGGCATGCCACTTTCTCCCACCGCAATATTGCCGCAAAGCTGGACATTTCCGCGTTTTGCACGATAGAAAGCCACGTTTCTATTGGACGCGCGCCGTGTCCGTTCCGCATGAAAGCTAGTTGATGACCAGCGTAAACGATCTCCGTTCGAGCTTTGTCGATTACTTTGCCCGCAATGGCCATGAAGCCGTTGCGTCGAGCCCGCTCGTGCCGCGCAATGATCCGACGCTGATGTTCACCAATGCCGGCATGGTGCAGTTCAAGAACGTCTTTACCGGCGTCGAAAAGCGGCCCTATTCGACCGCGACCACGGCCCAGAAATGCGTTCGCGCCGGTGGCAAGCACAACGATCTCGACAATGTCGGCTTCACTGCGCGCCACCACACCTTCTTTGAAATGCTGGGCAATTTCTCGTTCGGCGATTATTTTAAAGACCGCGCCATTGAACTCGCCTGGACGCTGCTGACCAAGGATTGGGGCCTGCCGCGCGACAGGCTGATGGTCACCGTCTATCAAGACGACGACGAGGCGCTCGAACTCTGGAAGAAAATCGCCGGTCTGTCCGAGGATCGCATCGTGCGGCTCGGGGCCAAGTCCAATTTCTGGCAGATGGGCGATACCGGCCCCTGCGGCCCGTGCTCCGAGGTCTTTTTCGACCATGGCGACAAGGTCTGGGGTGGCCCTCCGGGTTCGCCGGACGAGGATGGCGATCGCTGGATCGAAATCTGGAACCTCGTTTTCATGCAGTTCGAACAGCATGCCGACGGTTCGCGCACCGGCCTGCCGCGGCCGTCCATCGATACCGGCATGGGTCTCGAGCGCGTCGCGGCCGTCATGCAGGGCGTCCACGACAATTATGACATCGATCTGTTCAGGGCGCTGATCTCAGCGGCCGCCAATGTCACCAATTCGGACATCGACGGCCCCGGCAATCGCAGCCTGCGCGTCATTGCCGATCACCTGCGCTCGATGAGCTTCCTCATTGCCGAAGGCGTCCTGCCCTCCAATGAAGGCCGCGGCTATGTGCTGCGCCGCATCATGCGCCGCGCCATGCGCCATGCGAGCCTGCTCGGCGCCAATGAGCCGACGATCTTCAAGCTGGTGCCGGCGCTGGTGCGCGAAATGGGCCAGGCCTATCCCGAGCTTAGTCGCGGCGAAGCCATGATCACCGAAACGGTGCGTCTCGAAGAGGGGCGCTTCCTCAAGACGCTCGGCCGCGGGTTGCAGGTTCTCGAGGCCGAAACCGCCCATCTCGGCGAGGGCGCGACCCTCGATGGCGGCACCGCGTTCAAGCTCCACGACACCTATGGCTTTCCGCTCGATCTGACGCAGGACGCGCTGCGTTCGCGCAATATTACCGTGGATCAGGCCGGGTTCGACGCTGCCATGGCCCAGCAAAAGGCCGAAGCGCGCAAGAACTGGGCAGGTTCGGGCGAAGCGACTACCGACACGGTCTGGTACGGCCTTGCCGACAGGCTCGGCCCGACCGAATTCCTGGGCTATGAAACCGAGACCGCCGAAGGCGAGATCAAGGCGCTCTTGATCGATGGCGTCGAAGTTGCGGCCATCGCGGCCGGCCAGGAGGGCGTCGTCGTCGTCAACCAGACCCCGTTCTATGGCGAAAGCGGCGGCCAGGTCGGGGATACCGGCCTCATCAAGGGCGAGGGTTTTGCCGCCGAAGTTCTCGACACCGGCAAGCATCACGGCGTTTTCAGCCATAAGGTGAAGGTCACCGATGGCACGCTCAAGCTCGGCCAGGCCGTCGAGCTGATCGTCGATCACGAGCGCCGCGCCGCCATCCGCTCCAACCATTCGGCGACCCATCTGCTGCACGAAGCCCTGCGCCTGGTGCTCGGCGATCACGTCGCCCAGAAGGGGTCGATGGTTTCGGCCGATCGCCTGCGCTTCGATTTCGTGCACACCAAGCCCATGAGCCCGCAGGAAATTGCCGAAGTCGAGGACATCGCCAATGAGATCATCCTGCAGAACACCGCCGTCGAAACGCGTCTGATGGGCGTGGACGAAGCCAAGGAATCGGGTGCTCGCGCGCTTTTCGGCGAAAAATACGGCGATGAAGTCCGCGTCGTTTCCATGGGCGAGCCGACCGGCAACGGGCTCGGCTGGTCCGTCGAGCTTTGCGGCGGCACCCATGTGCGCCGCACCGGCGATATCGGCCTCGTGTCCATCGTCACCGAAACGGCCTCAGCGGCCGGCGTCCGCCGCATCGAAGCGCTGACCGGCAAGGCGGCGCGTCATCGCGGCAATACCAATATCAATATCGTCGCTTCCGCCGCCGGCCTCCTCCGGTCCGGCACGCATGAAGTGCTCGATCGCATCGAAGCGCTGCAAAGCCAGCTCAAGAGCGCCGAAAAGGCGCTCGGCGATGCCCGCCAGAAACTGGCCCTGGGCGGAAGCGGGGAGGGCGGAAACGCCACCGAAACCGTCAACGGCGTCACCTTCGTCGGCCGCGTCGTCGAGGGCGTCGCGGCGAAAGACATCAAGACTGTCGTCGATGCCGAAAAGAAGCGCATCGGCTCGGGCGTCGTCGTCATCGTGCTCAAGGGCGAAGATGGCAAGGGCACGGTCGCCATCGGCGTCACCGACGATCTCACCGGCAAATATGCCGCCGGCACGCTGATCAAGTCGGCGACTGCCGCACTCGGCGGCCAGGGCGGCGGCGGCCGTCCCGATATGGCCCAGGGTGGCGGACCGGATGCCAGCAAGGCCGACGATGCCGTTGCCGCGATCCGCGCGCTGATCTGATCGGCGGCAAATCATGTTCCGATAGTGCAAGCTGCGGTTCTGCCGCGGCTTTCGCTTTCGGGGTGTTTGGTTACACTCGGTGTTAGCAGTCCGCTAACAAAGTCGCACCCTATTCGCCGATACGGAAGAAGAAGACACGCGGTTTCCAGCGGATCGGCCGCTTCTCGCTGAGGACATTCATCAGCCCCGCGCCGACCACGATCAGCATGCCGACAATGGCGATCCAGTCCGGATATTCGCCGAAGAACATGGCGCCGAACAGGATGGCCCAGATTAGCTGGCTATATTGAACCGGGGCGATGAGGTTGGCCGGCGTCTGCTTGCTCGCCTGGATCAGCAACAGGCCGCCAATGCCGCCGAGAAGGCCGATTCCAAGCAGAATTGCCAATTGCTCCGGGGTCGGAATGACAAAGGTCGGCACCATCAATATCGCATTGAAAATGCCCGAATAGAGCACTTGCAGGCCCACGAGGCTCACCTTGCGCTCCTTGGGCGCGACGTGCCGCAGCACGGTGGTCGTGACCGCGCCCAGCACGGCGGCGATCATCATCACATAGTGGCCCAGTTCCAGTTCGCGCAGACCCGGCCGGATCACCAGCACGACGCCGAGAAAGCTGATGAACAGCAGTACCCAGCGATGCACCGCCACGAATTCGCGCAGCAGCAGCACCGACAGCAGTGTCACGAATAAAGGCGTCGTAAAACCAATGGCATAGACATCGGCAAAGGGAATGTGGGTGAAGGCGAACATCACGCAGGCGGTGCCGAGGATGGCCGTGGCGCAGCGCAAATGCACGAGATAGGGGTGGTGCAGCTTGTAGATGTCGCGCCAGCGCTCGCCGCGCTTGGTCAGCATGGCCGGGATGATCGAGAAGCTCGTGGTGAAAAAGGCGATCTCGAAGACCGACATGGCGGGGCCCGTGGCCTTGATCAGGGCGTCGGACACGGAAAAAACGGCATAGGCCAAAAAGGCCAGAATGACGCCGACGGGCATCGCAGTACCACGAAGTCAGAAATGAAGGGATTCGAACGGCAATGGCGTTACCATACAAGCCATTTCGGCCGCCGTCATGACAATAGAGCGCTAGTCCGTCCAGATTCCGCGCCCCAGCGCCGGCCCGATCACCTCGATGCGGTTGGTCCAGATATAGCCGGAGAAATCCCCGGGCACCTGCTCCAGTGTTACGATGTCGTCGATGCCGGCCGTGCCAGGATCGCCGGCGCCATATGGCCCGAGCAAAATGACGTCGCTGCCCGCATCCCTGAGCCGGGCGAGAAGGAGGTTTGGCCAGCCCCAGAGAAAGGGCGCGACATTGATGGGGATCATCACCTGCGTGTTTTTGCATGCCTCCGGCACAATTCCGAGCCAGCCGAGGAGTTCGTATTGTACAAGGCAATCGACGAGGTCGCGGCGCGACCAGACGTGGAGGCCGTCGATCAGTTCGGCAGCGCGCAGCGTGGGTTCGTCGCCGCCATAGGCGCCCCAGACGGCGGGCCGCCATGCGGGGTTTTCCGTCAGCAGCGCCGCGAGCATGTCGCCTTCGCGGGCCTCGCGGCTTTTGAAGTTGACGAGGAATTCCTTGCCGGGGAGGGCAGCAAAAACCTCTTTTAGTTCAGGCATTTGCCCTGAAAATTTACCGCGGAAGGGATAGGTCGCGCCGCCATCGGCAGTGTAGCCATAGCCGATGTCGAGCGTCTTGAGCTCGGCCATGCTGTGACCGCGCGTTTCGCCGGTGCCCTCGGTGCGGCAATCGACCGTCCAGTCATGCATTACGGCAAACTGGCCGTCGGTCGTGGGGTGTACGTCCAGCTCCACGATATCGGCCCCCGCGGTAAAGGCGGCTTCCATGGAAGCTATTGTATTTTCGAGATAATCATGGCGCGGCGCGTCGATGCGTTCGGCGGTGCAGGTGTCGTTTTCAAGGCCCTCGCGCCCGAAAGTCTGGTGCACGCCGCGATGGGCGATGAGTTTCATGCCGTCCCCGTCCGGCATCGGTACGCGCCAACTCGCATTGAACACGAGCACCCCGGCGATCAACACCACCGGCAAAAGCAGCCACTTTCTCTTCACGATTCTTGCCCCCCAGGATCAGCTGTACGACAGCGGCAAACTCTGGCAAGATTGTGCCCACGGATGCGCTCGAAGCCACCATAACCATTAGCAAAGCCAGCCATTCGCCTGGCAAATAAAAAGGCCGGGTCGCGAGACCCGGCCTTCGTCATTTTAAGAAGCGCTATGGCTTACGCCATGGCCTTCTGCAGGTTCTGGTCGATGGCGTCGAGGAAGCCCAAGGTCGAGAGCCAGGGCTGATCGGGGCCGACGAGCAGGGACAGATCCTTGGTCATCTTGCCTTCTTCGATCGTGTCGACGGTGACCTTTTCGAGCGTCGCGGCGAACTTGGCCAGTTCGGCATTGTCGTCGAGCTTGGCGCGGTGTGCGAGGCCACGGGTCCAGGCGAAGATCGAAGCGGTCGAGTTCGTCGACGTTTCTTTGCCCTGCTGGTGCTGGCGATAGTGACGGGTCACGGTGCCGTGGGCAGCTTCGGCTTCGACGATCTTGCCGTCGGGCGTCGCCAGAACCGAGGTCATGAGGCCCAGCGAGCCGAAGCCCTGGGCCACGATGTCGGACTGCACGTCGCCGTCATAGTTCTTGCACGCCCAGACATAGCCGCCGGACCACTTCAAGGCCGAAGCAACCATGTCGTCGATCAGGCGGTGCTCATACCAGATCTTCTTGGCTTCGAACTGTTCCTTGAATTCCTTCTCGTAGATCTCCTGGAAGATGTCCTTGAAGCGGCCGTCATAGGCCTTGAGAATGGTGTTCTTGGTCGAGAGATATACCGGCACGCCGCGGGCGAGGCCGTAGTTGAAGCTCGAATAGGCGAAGTCGCGGATCGAGTCGTCGAGGTTATACATGGCCATGGCAACGCCGGCGCCCGGGGCCTGGAACACTTCGTGCTCGATGACCGTGCCGTCTTCGCCGGCGAACTTGATAGTCAGCTTGCCCTTGCCGGGGAAGGTGAAGTCGGTGGCGCGATACTGGTCGCCGAAGGCGTGGCGGCCGACGATGATCGGCTGGGTCCAGCCGGGAACGAGGCGGGGCACGTTCTTGCAGATAATGGGCTCGCGGAAGATCACGCCGCCGAGGATGTTGCGGATGGTGCCGTTGGGCGACTTCCACATCTTCTTGAGGCCGAATTCTTCGACGCGCTGCTCATCGGGGGTGATGGTGGCGCATTTGATGCCGACGCCATATTCGCGGATGGCATTGGCCGAATCCACGGTCACCTGGTCATTGGTGGCGTCGCGATTCTGGATCGAGAGATCGTAATATTTGATGTCGAGATCGAGGTAGGGATGGATCAGCTTGTCCTTGATCGCCTGCCAGATGATGCGGGTCATTTCATCGCCGTCGAGGTCCACCACCGGATTGGCGACTTTGATCTTGCTCATCGGATAACTCCCTAAGATACCTTGGTTTGGCCCCTCGGCCGGTTTCGGCTGCCCCTATAGCATCACACACGAAAAGCGCAAAGACGGGTCGGGCAAGGGGGCATGCCCGCTCGTTGCCTCTATTTTTGCGGCAGCGTTTGCACGAAGCGCAGGCAGCGTTCCAGCCATTCCTTGAGGTCGTCGTCGTCCTCGATTGCATCGCCCGCGACCACGACAAAACCGCCCATGCTGCGTCCGCCCATGTCCATGATGCCGGCTCCGGGCAGGGCGAGCGCGTCGTCCATGCCGTCCTTGCCGACCCGCGCCAGCATGCCGCCATCCTTGAGGGGCGCCACCAGCATATTGCCTTGATGCATGAAAGCGATGCCGCCGAACATTCGCTTTTCGGTGCAGTGCACGCGCGCCGGCAACAGGGCCCGGATGCGCTCGGCCAGTTCTTCCGTCGCCATGCTCATGCCTGATCCTCCTGCCGGTAAGTCTCATGCCAGGGCAGGTGGTCGGCCACCAGATCCCAATTCTGATAGCTGCGCGAGAAAATCAGTTGATTGGGTTTGAACCAGGCATTCTCCCCCGCGAAAACGCCCACCGGCACGATGCGCAGGGCGGGGGCGCGCGAACTGTGGGCAAAGACCGTCGCGCCGCATTCGGGGCAGAAATGGCGGGTGAAGGTGGCGCCCGAAGCGGCCGGCCGGGAAAAGGCCTTGGTCGCGCCGACGATACGCAATGCTTCGGTGTGGAACAGGGCGACCGAGGAATGGCCGGCGCCGGTGGCGCGCTGGCAGTTTTCGCAGGAGCAATGAAACATGGACACGATGCGGCCATGCACATGTACTGTGATGGCCCCGCAGTCGCAGCGGCCGCTCTGATCGAGTTCGTTTTTGGCTTGGCTGGTCATACAAGGAGGCTCGCACGCGGCCCGCAGCGCCGCAAGTCTTGCCAGATGCCCCGCGGTCGAGGAAACTCCCGCGCCAGACGAGGAGCCATATGGGTTTTTTCCCCGACCTGCCGATCATTACGCCCCGCCTGACGCTTCGCCCGTTCACCCGCGGCGACGTCGATGCCGTTCTCGATTATCGCGGCCGGGATGACGTGGCGCTCTACCTCTTCGACACGGCCCTCAGCCGCGAGGAATGCGCGCTGGCTGTGCAGCAGCGTGCCTTGCAGACCAATTGGTCCGCCGAGGGCGACAAGATCGTGCTCGCAGCCGTATTGAGCCAGTCCGATCGCCTGATCGGCGAAATGTCGCTGATCTGGCGGTCCGAGGACGCGAGACAGGGCGAAATCGGCTGGATTTTTCATCCAGACTATCACGGACGCGGCTATGCGAAGGAGGCGGCCGAGGCGCTCTTTGCCCTCGGCTTTCAAGGCGCTGGGCTCCATCGCATTTTTGCCCGCTGCGATGCGCGCAACACCGCCTCTTGGCGGCTGATGGAGCGTCTGGGCATGCGGCGCGAGGCACATTTTCGCGAGCATGCTCTGTTCAAGGGTGGCTGGGACGAGGAATTCGTCTATGCTGTGCTTGGTCGCGAATGGCGTAACGGCGGTTGAGCTAGCCGGTTTGTCGCGTTTTCCCCCGAGTATGTTCCCGAAATGGGTATCGGTTTCGGGACCAAAGACATGCGTAAAAATAGTTCTGCAGTGCCCGGGTCCTGCCGTTTTGGCGGATCTGCGGAGGCGTTCGTTCCATCGCATTTGAAGTTCAAATTTCATTAACGATGGCAGGAACTCCCGACCCGGCGTGCCGTTGTCTCCATAGAGCGTTCAATCAGCTACACGGAGGGGTATTGACCATCATGACCGGACCTGAATTTCCCTTGGCTACCGAACGTCTGCAATTGCGGCACTTTGAGCGTGGCGATGTGGCGCTTGTCAGCCGCTATCACATGCTGCCGGCGGTGCAGCGTTTTCTCGTGCGGCCTACTCGATATCCCGAAGATGTCGCCGCCGCAGTGGAAATCATGCGGGGCCAGGTCTGCCTGCAGCGCCCCGGCGACACCCTGACGCTCGCCATGCAGCGCAAGGGCGACAAGGCCGTGCTCGGACATGTGTCGCTGCATTGGTCCGACGCGACCGCGGGTCAGGGCGAACTGCTATTCGCCATCGATCCTGCTTATGCGGGCAATGGCTTTCTCACTGAAGCGCTGACGGCGATGTTCGATCTGGCCTTCGGCCACTATCGCATTCACCGGGTTTTTGTTCGCTGCGACGGTCGCAATCATCATTCGGCAAAACTGATGCAAAAGCTCGGCATGCGGCTTGAGGCGCATTATCGCGAACACGCCTTGTTCCAGGGCGAATGGGACGAGGAACTGCACTTCGCCATTCTCGATCGCGAATGGCAGGCTTCCTCCAAGGTGCACCCGCTTCCCCTGCGCGAACGCGTCGCCTGATTTGCCCGGCGCCCACATTTGCGCTATCTCGCCCGCCAGTTTGGCTGGATGGCGGCAAAATGGCAGGCACCGATACTTCCGTACCCATCACGCTGGCCCCCGGGCCGGCGATTATCTTGTGCGAACCGCAGTTGGGCGAGAATATCGGCACGGCGGCGCGCGCCATGGCCAATTTCGGCCTGTGGGACCTGCGCCTGGTGCGCCCGCGCGACGGCTGGCCCAATGAAAAGGCGGTTGCCGCCGCGTCGAAGGCCGATCACGTCCTCAAAAAGGTTCGCGTATTCGAAACGCTCGAAGAGGCCATTGCCGACCTGAAACTCGTCTATGCGACGACAGCGCGGTCGCGCGACATGCAAAAGGAAGTCCTCGGTCCCGAGGAAGCCTCCATCAATATGGCCCAGCACATTTCGGCCGGGCAGGGCGCCGGGCTGCTCTTCGGCCGCGAACGCTGGGGGCTGCTCAATGACGAAGTCGCCATGGCCGATGCCATCGTCACGCTGCCGGTGGAACCGGCCTTCGCCTCGCTCAATATCGCCCAGGCCGTGTTGTTGATGGCCTATGAGTGGCGGCGGCATGGCGGAGCCGGCAAGGCCTTGCCCTTCAGCGAGGGTCTTGACGAGGCCGCGCCGCGCGAAGAACTCATCGGGCTCTTTCAGCATCTGGAGGGGGTGCTGGATCAAAGCGGCTTTTTCACCACCCCGGACAAGCGGCCCAGCATGGTCAACAACCTGCGCACGGCCCTGACGCGTGGCCGTTTCACCAGCCAGGAAATCCGTACATTGCGCGGGGTGATCTCGTCGATCGACCGGCGCCATGAACGCCCCAATCCCAACCGGCAGAAGCCGGAAAAGGACAAACCTGCAACAGATTAGGCCAGCCGAACCGTTCGGTACGATTCCGCCTTTGACCTGGCTGCGGCAAAGTGTCATGCCGGGGCATCATGAGCACGTCCCAGCCCACCGAGCCGTCAAAGCTCGCCTTCACCTATATCGGCTTCCGCTTTTTCTGGCTCACCACGCTGCTGGTGAGCTTTGCCGTGCAGATCATGTCGGTGTCCATCGCCTGGCAGATCTACGATGTCACCGGCAACGCCTTCCTGCTGGGGCTTGTGGGGCTCTGCCTCTTCCTGCCGGCGCTGCTGCTGATCCTTGTAACCGGGCTGACGGCGGATCGCTTCAATCGGCGCGGCATCATGGCGATCTGCCTTACCGTCGAGTTGATCTGCGCCCTTGCTTTCCTGACCCTGGTCAATGTGGAAGCGCATGAAGTCTGGCCGATTTTCGTCGTCCTGATTTTCCTCGGCACGGCCCGCGCTTTCTGGGGCCCCGCCGCGCAGTCGCTGGCGCCCAATCTGGTGCCGCCGGGCGCTCTGTCCAATGCCATCACGGTCAATGCTTCGGCCTGGCAATTCGCCTCGATCACAGGCCCTGCTGCGGGCGGTCTGCTCTACGGCATTTCGCCCACCTTCGCTTTCGGCACCGGCGCCGTGCTGCTGCTCTGCGCCGTGGTGACCGTGCTGCTCATTCCAAAACCCATGCAGCGCGAGTCGCATCAGGCGACGAGTCTTGAAACGATCTTCGGTGGCTTCCGCTATATTTTTTCGAACAAGGTCGTTCTCGGCGCCATCTCGCTCGATATGTTCGCCGTGCTGATGGGCGGCGCTGTGGCGCTGCTCCCGGTCTATGTGAAGGATATCCTGCATGCCGGCCCGGTCGAGCTGGGCCTCCTCCGCGCCGCGCCGGGCATTGGCGCCATCCTTATGGCGCTCTACCTGACGCGCTTTCCGGTGCGCGATCACGCCGGCAAGGTTCTGTTTCTCTTTGTAGCCCTCTTCGGCGCCTTCACGGTGGTGTTCGGTTTCTCGACCACTGTCTGGCTCTCCATTCCGGCATTGGCGCTGGTGGGCGCGTCCGACATGGTCAGCGTCACCATTCGCGAAACCATCATGCAGCTCTGGACGCCCGAAGAGGTGCGTGGCCGCGTCAACGCGGTCAATTCGGTGTTCATCGGCGCCTCGAACGAGCTGGGCGAATTTCGCGCCGGCACGGTGGCGCATCTACTCGGACCCGTGCCCGCCGTGGTCATCGGCGGGTTCGGTGCCATGATCGTTGCCGTGGTGTGGAGCCGCATTTTCCCGCAGCTGCGCGAACAGCGGCATATCGACAAGCGAATGGCCTAGAAATCCGGGCCTTTGGCTTGACTTGCCAGCGCCTCCCCACTATCAAGCGCGCACCTATCCGGCCTTCGGGTCTATAGGC
>DATMSG010000055.1:0-7538 GCA_035565515.1 Devosia sp. | reverse complement strand
CACGAAGGTCGTGACTGGGAAGAAACGAGCTTCGAAGCCTTTTGTCTTTCAGGCGGCAAGGCCGCCTGAAAGATGTCTGCCGGGCCACTTGCGTAGCGGCCGTGAGCGAAGGAATCTAAGGTGTTAGCCTTAGAAATCCATGCCGCCCATGCCGCCCATGCCGCCGCCGCCCGGCATTGCCGGTGCTGCGTCCTTGGGGGCTTCGACGATGATGGCTTCCGTGGTGATCAGCAGCGATGCAACCGAAGCAGCGTCCTGCAGAGCATGACGGACGACCTTGACCGGGTCGATAACGCCGAGCGCAACGAGATCACCATATTCGCCGGTGGCAGCGTTATAGCCGAACGCGGCAGCCGGGTTTTCGAGGATCTTGCCCACGACGACGGAGCCTTCGGCGCCGGCATTGTTGGCGATCGTGCGAACCGGCTCCTGAAGGGCGCGGCGAACGATGGCGATACCGGCTTCCTGGTCGGCATTGATGCCCTTGGCCTTGATATTGGCCGAAGCGCGCAGGAGAGCAACGCCACCACCGGGCACGATGCCTTCTTCAACGGCAGCGCGGGTCGCGTTCAGAGCGTCATCGACGCGGTCCTTGCGTTCCTTGACTTCCACTTCGGTCGAACCACCGACCTTGATCACGGCAACGCCGCCGGCGAGCTTGGCAAGACGTTCCTGCAGCTTCTCGCGGTCGTAGTCCGAGGTGGTTTCCTCGATCTGTGCCTTGATCTGGCCAACGCGGCCCTGGATATCTTCGGCCGAACCGGCGCCGTCGACGATGGTGGTGTTTTCCTTAGTGATTTCAACGCGCTTGGCGGTGCCGAGCATGTCGAGGGTCACGTTCTCGAGCTTGATGCCGAGATCTTCGGAGATCACCTGGCCACCGGTCAGGATGGCGATGTCTTCGAGCATGGCCTTGCGGCGGTCGCCAAAGCCAGGAGCCTTGACGGCAGCAACCTTGAGGCCGCCACGCAGACGGTTGACGACGAGGGTCGCGAGAGCCTCACCTTCGATGTCTTCGGCAATGATCAGCAGCGGACGCTGGGACTGAACGACAGCTTCGAGGATCGGCAGGATCGCCTGGAGATTGGCGAGCTTCTTCTCGTGCAGCAGGATGATCGGGTCCTCGAGGACGGCGGTCATCTTTTCGGCATTGGTGACGAAATAGGGCGAAAGGTAGCCACGGTCGAACTGCATGCCTTCAACGACATCGAGTTCGGTTTCAGCGGTCTTGGCTTCTTCGACGGTGATCACACCCTCGTTGCCGACCTTCTGCATGGCTTCGGCGATCATGTCGCCGATGGAGGTTTCGCCGTTTGCCGAAATGGTGCCGACCTGGGCGACTTCGGAAGACGAGGTGATCTTCTTGGAGGAAGCCTGGAGGGAAGCCACGACTTCGGCGACAGCGAGGTCGATACCGCGCTTGAGATCCATCGGGTTGAAGCCGGCGGCGACGGCCTTGACGCCTTCGACGACGATGGCCTGACCCAGAACGGTCGCGGTGGTGGTACCGTCACCGGCAACGTCATTGGTCTTGGAAGCGACCGAGCGCAGGAGCTGCGCGCCGAGGTTTTCGAACTTGTCTTCAAGCTCGATTTCCTTGGCAACCGAAACGCCGTCCTTGGTGATGCGCGGGGCGCCGAAGGACTTTTCGATGACGACGTTACGACCCTTGGGGCCGAGGGTGACCTTCACCGCATTGGCGAGGATATTGACGCCGCGCAGCATCTTTTCGCGGGCGTCGGTCGAGAACTTTACTTCTTTAGCAGCCATGTGAGGCGCTCCTTAGAATGGGTTGAACGACAAGGGGTTACGAAGCTTAGGCTTCGATCACGCCCATGATGTCGCTTTCCTTCATGATGATCAGGTCTTCGCCGTTGAGCTTCACCTCAGTGCCGCTCCACTTGCCGAAGAGCACGCGATCGCCAGCCTTGACGTCGAGGGCATTGATCTTGCCGTTCTCGTCACGGGCGCCGGGGCCAACCGAAACGATCACGCCCTCGGAGGGCTTTTCCTTGGCGGTGTCGGGGATGATGATCCCGCCTTTGGTCTTTTCTTCACTGTCAACGCGACGGACGACCACGCGGTCATGCAGGGGACGGAAGCCCATGATTTTTTCCTCTTGGCATCATTTCTGGTGCAATTTCGGGCCTGTTAGCACTCGAAGTTGGTGAGTGCTAACAGGGTGACCGGATATAGGGATGCGGCGGCACGAGAGTCAAGGTTGGGTGAACGGAGATTTTGTTCATGCGTTAACATTGCAAGATGAACCTCATGCAAAGGAGGCTATCGTGGCCGCCGACGAGACGATTTCCATTGTGAGCCCGATTGCCGGACGGGTGCATATCTATTTCGACGATGGCGAAATCGCGAGTACTGTCAAAGCGTTGCGGCTGCAGGAGCCGGGCCGGAAACCGCAGATCTTCGTGCCGCTCGACGCCGTTCATCCCGGCATTCTGGAGCTCTCGGAAACGCGGCGCGAGGAGCCGGGCAAGGGCGAGGCGCACTATTATACCATCAAGACCCTGACCGCCGATGGGCCGGACGAGGCCTGGTATTACCCCTTTGCCGAGGGGCCCTATGGACCGATCCGCGACCTCATCACCTTTGGCGGCGAGCGCGTCAAAGTGAGTGTTTCAGAGGTCTAACGGTTAGCAGACTGTTAACATCGAGACCAACCGCAGGCGGATATGGGTAACGGGGCGCCTTTGCCGCCCCACTTTCCGCTTTCTTCCGCGCGGCAGGTGCTGCATAAGGCGAGGCATGAGCGAACAATCTTCCTACCAGATCAAGCTGCGCCTCAAGGGCGGCAGCGGTCCCAATGCCAACTGGCACTGGGAAATCCTCGACGGCGACAAGGTCATCAAGACCGGCAGCGCCGTCGGTCCCGAACACAAGGCCTTCGCGACTGCGCGGATCGCCAAAGAGAAGCTGGAAAAAACCCAGTCCAAGTAAGCCGGCCCACAAGGCCCGCCGGATAGCAGCATGTCCGCCCCCGACGACCACCCCATTTCGGCTCCATCCGCGCAGCGGGCAAACCCGATGCGCGGCATCATGCTCAAGGTGGTGTCGGTGTGTTTCTTCGTGGTCATGGCCACGATGCTGAAGGCGACCCAGACCGTGCCTTCGGGCCAGATGGTCTTTTTCCGATCTTTCTTCGCCTTGCTGCCGGTGCTGGCTTTCCTCGCCTGGAAGGGCCGGCTCGGCAATGCCTTCGCGACCAAGCGTCCGGTCGGGCATGTGCTGCGCGGTCTGGTCGGCGTTGCCTCGATGAGCCTGGGATTTTTCGCGCTGACGCGCCTGCCGCTGCCCGAAGCGACCGCGATCACCTATGCGACCCCGTTGCTGATCGTCATTTTTTCCGCCGTGCTACTCAATGAGCGCGTGCACCTGTTTCGCTGGACCGCGGTCGTGGTCGGGCTGGTCGGCGTCGTCATCATCCTCTGGCCGCGGCTGACGGTTTTTTCCGGCGGCGAGGCGCTGGGCAATGCCGAAGCGGTGGGGGCCCTCGCAGCGCTGCTTGCCGCCGTACTGTCGGCCTTCGCCATGATGGCGGTGCGTAATCTGGTTCACACCGAGCGCACCGAAGCCATCGTCACCTATTTTTTCATCAGCGCCAGCGTGCTCTCGCTGCTGACGCTGCCCCTGGGCTGGGTGTGGCCGACGCCGGAGCAGGCGGCCTTGCTGATCGGCGCCGGCTTTTTCGGCGGCATCGGGCAATTGCTGATGACCTCGTCCTATCGCCATGCCGATATGTCGGTGATCGCCCCGTTCGAATATGTCTCGCTGATCCTCACCATCGGCATCGGCTACTTTATTTTTGCCGAGGTGCCGACGCTGACCATGATCCTTGGCGCGGTGATCATCATCGGCTCGGGCATTGCCGTGATCCTGCGCGAACACCGGCTGGGGCTCGATCGGGTAAAATCCAAGGAAGCCAATACGCCTTAGCTCGGGTTCCCGCTTTCGTGGGAATGACATCGTGGATGGACGGGCAAAGATCCCAAAACACCTCAGCGTTTGACGCGGTAATGGGATTGCACGAGGCCGGAGGGGAAGGATCTGGTTTCGAGGTGATCGAGGACGATGTCCTGCTCCAGCGGTCCGAAAAGCGGAATGCCGTCGCCGAGAAGGATGGGGATGCGGCTGATGATCAGGTCTTCGACAAAGCCGGCGCGGAGGAAGGACTGGATGAGCTTGCCGCCATCGGCATAGATACGGTTCCAGCCGCGGGATGCGGCGAGGCCCATGGCTTCGGCGGGGGTGGCGGCGATGAATTCGACCTTGCCCGTGAGATGCGCGGGAACGGTCGCGGGATCGAGGCTGCGGCTGAGGACCAGGACGGGTTTTTCATAATACCACTGGTCGAATGTGGCGACCTTTTCATAGGTGCCGCGCCCCATGATGATGCCGTCCATTCTGGCGATATGGGCATCGTAGCCATGGTCCTCGCCAAGGCTGGAAAAGCCTGTCAGCCAGTCGATGTCGTCGTTCCGGCGAGCGATGAAGCCATCAAGGCTGGTGGCGATAAAGACATGGGCCGATGGCATGGAAGAACTCCTGTGAACGCAGGAGGATTAGCCGTGACCTGTGTCAGGGGATGGCAGGAGGGGCCGATTATATGCGGCGAGCACAGTGGCCCTCATCATAGGGCTTCCTGGACCGGCGTTGCAGAGCAAAAAAAAACTCATCCCGCCTTCTGCATCTCCGCCCAGCTTTGGCGTTTGCGGTAGATGGTGGAGGGACTGATTTCGAGGGCGGCGGCGGCCATGGAAATATTGCCGGCGAAAGCGGCGATGGCGTCTTCGATGATTTTTTGTTCCTGCTGCCACATGGGCAGGATGGCGCGGCGGCTTTCGGCGCGGGGGGCGGGGGCCTCCACGGGGGAGAAAGCCTGGGATTCGATGTCGGCGGCGGTGAGCATGCCGATGTCGATGTCGCCGCCATCGAACATGACGACGATGCGGCGGATGAGATTTTGCAATTGCCGGACATTGCCCGGCCAATCGGCCGCAGTCAGCTGCTGGGCGGCTTCGCCCGAAAAGCCGCCGAACGCCTTGTGCTCTTCGCGCGCATAGCGCTCGAGGAAATGGCGGGCCAGCACCATGATGTCGGTGGGGCGCTGGCGCAGCGGGGGCAGGTGGATGGGCAGGACATGCAGGCGATAGAACAGGTCCTCGCGGAACTTTCGCTCGCTGATCATCTGCAGGGGATTGCGATTGGTGGCGCAGATGACGCGCACATCGACCTTTCGCATATTGGCTTCGCCGACGCGCGAAATGGTCGAAGTCTGCAGGAAGCGCAGCAGTTTTGACTGCAGGGACAGGTCCATTTCCCCGATTTCGTCGAGGAACAGGGTGCCGCCATCGGCAAGCTCGGCCGCGCCCTTGCGGTCTTCATGCGCGCCGGTAAAGGCGCCGCGGGCGACGCCGAACAACTCGCTTTCCATCAGGTCGCGCGGAATGGCGGCGCAATTGATGGCAACGAAGCGTTTGCCCGCGCGCGGGCCCTGGGAATGAAGGGCTTCGGCGCAGACATCCTTGCCGGTGCCGCTCTCCCCGGTGATGAAGACCGGTGCCGACGAGGTGGCGACACGCCCGATCTGCTCATAGATGAACTGCATGGCATTCGAGGCGCCGACAAAGCCGGCAAAATCGGGAACGGCCTGGGATAGGCTGGTGTCGAGCCCGAGCGAACGCGGCCGGCCATGGCGCTGGGCCAGTTCGCCGATACGGGTGGCAAGGGTGGGGCCGGCTATGGGTTTTGTCACATAATCATGGGCGCCCGAGCGCATGGCGCTGACCGCGGCAGTCACCGAAGCGCCCCCGGCCATGGCGACGACAAGCGCGCCTTCGGCATGGCGAACCACGCGTCCCATGCCTTCATCGTCGCGATCGGCGATGTCGGCAAGGCTGGGCATATCGGCCAGGATAATGTCGAATCGATTGGCGCGGAGCCGTTCGAGGGCCTCGCGGCCGCTCTTTGCCAGGGTAACGGCAGGCGTGCAGAGCAGGGCCTGGCTCAATGATTCGCCAATCTGAGAGGCCGCTTCGGCGTCGCTGTCGATCAGCAGAAGCCGCCCGCTCAACGCGTTGTCGAGGCCGGAAATCATTGCCATTACGCCCAAATCCTAGTGTTTCGCCAGGCGCCCGGCAGATGCCGGACAGCCATGGCGCTCCCCCGAGTGTTGACGAACAGGGTAAATAATCCGTTCTTTACCTGTAGGATCGTGTCTCAGCGCTTTTTCCAGAGGAGAGGCAATGATATGACTTGCATGTCGAATCTAGCCACAATCTGAACCTGGGACGCTATGCAGGGCCTGGTCTATCTCTTTATCGCGCTTGCTGGTTTTGCGATTGGCGCAATGACCTATTTCGCCTTGTCCTTTACGCTTGCCGAAGCGATCCTGGCTGCCCTGGTCGTTGCCTGCATTGGCACGCTCGTTACCGAGCGCCGCTTGCGGCTGCGGGCGGAAAAACGGCTCGAACGCGGGATCGAGGATCTTTCGCGCCTGCTCGCCACCGACGCCCAGGCCGGCTCGGTCCTCGGCCGCCGCATCAATGCCCTGTCCGAACTCAATCCCGGCCAGCGCCTCGAAACCATCGAGGCTGATATTTCCGTGCTTGGCACGGTGATCCGCCAGGTGGCGGAAGCCGTGGCCGAAATCGAGGAAAAGGCCGCAACGCCCGGCACGGCTTCGAACCCCGACCGCTTTGCCGGCGAAACCCCGCGCGTGGTTTCCCCGCCGCAACCGGACGACGATGTCGAACCGATCATTCCCCTCGACATGGTGCGTCAGGCGCTGGGCAACCAGCGCCTGGTCTATCATATCCAGCCCGTGGCGCGGCTGCCCCAGCGCCGCCCGGCCGGCTATGATCTCATCCCCCGCCTGATGCTCGAAGATGGCGATGTCGCCGAACCCATGGATTTCATGCCCCGCCATGGCGGCGAGGATGTGTTGCAGCGGATCGACGGCACGGCGCTCAACGAGGCGGTGGCCATTGCCCGCCGCGCCCGCACCGGCGGCCAGGCGATCTCGCTTTACCTTCCCCTCAGCGGCGCGACGCTGCGCGACAGCGCCGCGGTCGAGCAATTGCTCGCCATTCTCGATGCCAATCGCGTCATTGCGACGGGTCTGATCTTCACCATTGCCGAGGCCGAATTCCAGGAGCTGATGCAGACCGCGCGCACCTCGCTGCAGGCGATCCAGCGGCGCGGCGCGGGTTTTTCCCTGTCCAACGCCTCCTCGCTGCGGCTCAATTTCGCCGATCTTTCCGAACTTGGCGTGCGCACGATCCGCGTCAATGCCGGCCGGCTGATCAATGCGTCGGAAAGCTATACCGACTTCCACCTCTCCGACATTGCCAGCTATGTCGGGCGTTTCGACATTACCCTGCTCGCGACCGGGGTGAGCGACGAGCGGCAGATCGTCGAACTGCTCGACAATGAAATCACGCTGGTGCAGGGCAATCACGTCGCCCCGGCCGGCCCGGTGCGCCCCGACCTGCTGCTCGAGCCGACCCGCACGGTCGCCCCGCCGG
>DATMSG010000054.1:0-7563 GCA_035565515.1 Devosia sp. | reverse complement strand
GGCATTGGCGGCGAGGAACGGACCGAGCGAGGGGGAACCGGCTTCTTCTTCGCCCTCGAAGAGCATGGAAATGCGGATGGGGAGGCTGCCGGTGACGGCCTTCCAGGCGCGGCAGGCCTCGATGAAGGTCAGCAACTGGCCCTTGTCGTCGGACGCGCCGCGGCCGGTGATGAAGGTTTCGCCGTCAGGCTGGGGAACCAACGTGGGTTCGAAGGGCGGGGTGTTCCAGAGGGCCAGCGGATCGACGGGCTGCACGTCATAATGGCCGTAGAAGAGGACGTGTGGGCCCGGCGTCGCGGGGCCGTGGCCGACGACCATGGGGTGGCCCGCCGTATCGCGCACCGTGGCATCGAAGCCAAGGCCTGCGAGTTCATCACGCAGCCATTCGGCAGCGCGACGGCAATCGGCGGCATATTGAGGCTCGGTGGAGACGGAGGGAATACGGATCAGCTCGAAGAGCCGCTCGAGGCTGGCTTCGAGTTGCTGATCGGCGTGGGCAAGAACGGCGTCGAGAGTGGTCATCTGGGAGGGTGGTTCAATATTGTTGGGGCGCCGTCGAATGGACGGCCGGGGCAGACATGCGAAGGTTACGTGCCCGCAGCTTGGTAGAATGACCAAGCCTTTGCAATGACAAACGTCTGGTGTGGAAAAGCCTAGCCCAGGCGCAGCATATGATTGTCGAAGACGAAGTCGAATTGCTGCTGGGGGCGTTCGGCGCCGGCTATGCCGATCATTTCGCCGCGGCCGCTGGTGGCGACGAAGCCCGTTTGATCGGCGGCGAGGCCGCAGCCATTGCGCAGGGTTTCGACAAGGACGGGGCGCTTTTGTTCGGCATCGATGGCGACGAGAAGATCGCCTTCGGGGGAGGATACCGCGATGGTGGTGCCATCCGATGAGGCGGCGACGGAGCCGACATAGTTGCGGAGATCGCGCAGGGTGTCCGGAGGTAATTCGATGAGGCGGATTTCGCCGGACATGGTGGCGTAGCCGATGAGTTGGGGCGTGTCGCTGGGGGCGCCCTTGTATTGGCAGCCGAACCAGACGCGGTTTTGCGCATCCACCGCCATGTGGCGGATGGAGAGCTGGTGAAGGCCGGATTCGAGACGTAGTTGGCCGATCAGCTTTCCATCGCGGCGGTCGATGAAGACGACCGAGGGATCCATGGTATCGAGGTTTAGTTCAGCGCGGCCGTAATCGGGGTGGGTTTCGATGCCGCCATTGGCGACGACGAAGGTGCTGCCGTCAGGCATGAGCAGCATCTCGTGAGGGCCGGTGCCATAGGTGGGGAATTCACCGATGCGGCGGTAATTATCCGTGGCGTCGTAAATGCCGATGACGCCCTGGGCGGCCTCGAAATCGCTTTCCGTGGCGTAAAGGAGACGGCCATCGGGAGAGAAGACGCCGTGACCGAAAAAGTGGCGGCCTTCGACGCTGGTGAGGGTTTGCGGGGCATGGTTGCCAAAGGGATCGAAGACCAGGGCAAAAGTGCCGGGCTGGCGGGCGAAGACGACGCCCCTGCCCGCCTCGCGGCTGATGGTGATGTCGTGGCCGCGGTCGGGCAGATCGATCGTGGCGATGACGTCGCCGCGCTCGCCCATGAGGACGGCGCCATATTTGCCGGCGGAAGTCTGGATGGAGCTGGCGAAGACGAGGTCATTGGCTTCGAGGGCGAGGAGCTGGCGCGGGGCGAGACTCGCGAGGAAGCCGGCGCCGGCGGATTTGAGGAAGGCGCGGCGCTGCCACATGGTCAGTCTCCATCCAGCGAGGAGAAGCCGACGCTGAGGCCGAGCGTGGCCGAGAGGTCTTCGCCGATGAGGCGTTGCAGGACTTGGGTGGCGGTGACGAGATCGGCGAGCGCGGCGGCCTGGGCGGGGTCGGTGACGGCCTCCTCGACGGGAGAAGTGACGGCTGCGATGGCCGTTTCGGCGCGCGCAAAGGCGGCCGTGATTTCGCCGGACAGCACTGGATCGGCGACGATGCCGGCGAGCTCGACGAGGCGGCGGAGGCCATCGAGATTGGCCCGCAGCATGGGCAGGGTCTGGTTGGAGCGCCAGAACAGAGCCTGTTTGGGGTTGGCCTTGCCGTTAGCCTTGGCGATGAAGGGATTTATGCGGGTGTCCCGGACGGCTTCGATGCCGTGGGAGACGAGGCCGACAATGGCTTCGAGGGATTCGGTGGTGGTGCGGTAGTCGGCATAGACCGGATCGGGCTGGGTCAGACGCCTGGCTATGCCTTCGGGATCAGCCCAGCCGGCAGCGATGTCGGCGGCCATTTCTTCGAGGTTTTTGGCGACGGCGGCGCCATAGGCGCAGCGGAAGGCGCCATCGGATGTGGTGAGGGTTTCAAAGCCGGTGCCGAAAAGGACGAATTCGAGGGCACCAAAGCCCTGGACGGCAACGCTCTTTTGCTGAAGGCCGGGCACGGTGGCGGCGGAAAGGTCGGCTTGAGCAAGAAGCTGCTGAACCTGGCGAAGGCCGATACCTTTTCGATCGGGGAAGAAGAGGATGCGGTCGGCGCGATTGTCTTCCATGAGCGGGCCGATGCGGAGGAATTCAAGGCGGCCATAGGCTGTGGCGGCGGCGGCGAAGGCGTTCTGCGCTCCGATGAGATCACCGTTTTCGCAGAGGACATACATGGCCCTGGAGAGTTCGGCGGTGCGGGTGGCAAACGCCTTGGTCTGGGGCCGGATAAAATTGGTGACGCTGGAGCGCAGCATTTCCGCGGGGCTGATGATCTGAGCTGTCGCCGGGATGGCCAGAAGGAGGGCGGCGAGGACGGCGACCAAAAAGCGCATCAGAGGGACTCCAGGAATGCCAGGAGATCGGCACGTTGTTTTGCCGTCATGGCGGCGAAGGCATCGCGGGAAACCTGCGCCTCGCCGCCGTGCCAGAGAATGGCTTCGGTGAGGTTTCGCGCGCGGCCATCATGGAGGAAGAAGGTGTGGCCGGAAACCGTCTCGGTGAGGCCGATGCCCCAGAGGGGCGGGGTGCGCCATTCGGTGCCGGTGGCTTGGCCCTCGGGGCGATGATCGGCAAGGCCCTCGCCCATGTCGTGCAGCAGGAAATCGGAATAGGGCCAGATCAGCTGGAAGCGGTGGGCGGGGTTTTCGGCCGATTTGCTGGTGACGAATTTGGGCACATGACAGGAGGCGCAACCGGCGGTGTAGAAGGCTTCCTTGCCGGCAAGAACCTCTGGACTTTTGACATCCCGGCGCTCGGGGACGCCGAGGGTCTGGGCGTAGAAGGTGACGAGATCAAGCACCGGATCGGGCGCTTCGCCGGGGCCGAGGCGAGCCTGTTCGCCGGTGGGCATGGCGAGGCAGGCCGGCTGGTTTTCGGTGCAATCGCCGTGGGGGCGATTGACCAGCGGGGTGGAAATGCCGATGTCGCCGGCAAAGGCGGCAGCGGACTGGCTCCGGATGGTCGCCATGCCGGCTTTCCAGCCAAAGCGGCCGAGCATGACCGTGTTGGTTTCGGGGGCGACGGTCCAATTGGGGCGCCCGGAAATGCCGTCGCCGTTCGCGTCGTCGGGGTCGGCATTGGCGAGAATGTCTTCGGCGGGGATATTTTCGATAAGGCCGAGGCCGATCATAGGATTGGCGAGGCGGGGCGAGAGCATGACGTCGTCGGCGAGCGGGCCATAGGCGAGATCGGCGATGGAATATTTTGGGTCGCGCAGGGTGACGACCGTACCATCGCCGAGGGGTATGGGCAGATCGGTGTAGTCGATGACCATGCGGCCTTCGGCGGGAAGACCTGGAACGGCGAAATCCTGGAGCTGGGTGCCATAGGTGGGGTCACCGACTTCGCCTGATATGACGCCATCCATGGCGAGGCGTGTATCGGGCTCCTTTGGCGGGACCGAGAGGCGGAGGAACATGGAGACATTTTCCGCCTGCCCCTCGAAGGGCGGATGACCGCGGCCATCCTTGATATGGCAGCTCTGGCAGCCGCGGGCATTGAACAGGGGCCCGAGGCCGTCGGAGGCCTGGGTGGAGCTGGGAGAGCTGACCCATATCTTGCGAAACAGCGCATTGCCGAGCTTGAACTGCTCTTCCTGCTCGAAGGTCAGGTTGTCCTGAAAGTGACTGAAGGAATCCTGATTGACGGAGAAGCGCGTCGTGGCCTTGCCGGCAGGGTTGGTCTCGAAATTTTCAGGTTTTGAGAAGTCGGTCGTCGGGGCCGTGACGGCGCGGACGCGGGCGAGATCGTCACCGGTCACATCGGTGCGCACGCCATAGTCTTGAGCAAAGACCATGCCGCCCAGAAGGAGGACGATCAGCGCGAGAGTGAGACGGACTTGCATAGGGAAACCAGACCTGGGCGGACCCGGGCCAAAGCGGCCCGGATCGGCTCATAGCAGATCGTCCTACTCGAACACAGCGTCCGGGTTGGACAGCGAGTCACTGTCTTCGATGGTGACATTATCGAGTTGCAGCAGGGCGACGGCGCGCTCGATGCCGCGGGTCTGGGCGATGAGGCCGTCGATGGCGGCCTGGACCACGGCATTGCCCTCGACATTGCCTTCGCCGATCTGCTGGTCGTAGGCTTCCCCGGCCTCGGCGCGGTCGGCCATGACATGCATCTTGCTCAGGGTATCGGCGAGGAGGGCCTTGATTTCGGTATCGAGCGCGGCGTCCTTGGCGGCGATGACGTCGGAGAGCGAAGGACCCTCGACCACCGAGCCATCAACGCGGGTATATTTGCCGAGATAGACGTTTTCGATGCCCCGCGCGTCCTGAAGATGGGAGACGTGGGTATTGTCGGAGAAGCAGTCGTGTTCCTCTTCCGGATCGTGGAGGAGAAGGCCGAGCTTCATGCGCTCGCCAGCGAGTTCACCAAAACTCAACGAGCCCATGCCGGTGAGAATGGCGGAGAGGCCGAGTTCGGGGAGCGCAGCGCGGGCGGCGCCGGTTTCGGTCCAGTTGGCGACCATTTCTTTGAGGTCGGAGACCAGCAAAGACGATGCGGCCTTGAGGTAGGCGGCGCGGCGGTCGGCGTGCTCGGCGGTTGAATAGTCGGTGAAGGGGCGATTGCCGGCGCCGGGGCCGGTGCCGTTGAGGTCCTGACCCCAGAGCAGGAATTCGATGGCGTGATAGCCGGTGGCGACGTTGGATTCGACGCCGGCGGCTTCCTGAAGCTTGGTCTGGAGCAGTTCTGGCGTGATGTCGGTCGCGTCGACTTCGGTGCCGTCGATGATGATCCGGGGATTGGCAATGACATTGGCGACGTAGAGCGCGTTGCTGTCGCTTTCGGTGCCGTAGCCGGCATCGACATAGTCGATCAGGCCTTCATCGAGCGGCCAGGCGTTTACGCGGCCCTCCCATTCGTCGACGATGGGATTGCCGAAGCGGAAGGCTTCGGTCTGCTGATAAGGGATGCGGGCGGCCTTCCAGGCGGTGCGGGCGGCGGCGAGCGTTTCTTCGCTGGGGCTGGCGATCAGCGCATCCACGGCGGCATCGAGGGCCTTGGCGGTAGCCAGCGAATCTTCGTAGCCGGCCAGCGCGATATTGGCATAGTTCGCTAGTACGTCGGCGTCACTGGGCGCTTGCGCATAGGCGGCGACGGGCGCGACCGAGAGAGCGAGTGTCAGGGCGAGACCGCGCAGTGTGCACTTGCCAACAGAAAGCATCAGCCATTCCTCCGGGTGAAAGCTGCAAAGGTGAGTACGCCCCTCACATTAGTAAATCAACTGCCGATGGACACGGACGAAGGTTCAAATTAGACAAGGCATCTCAAGTTTAGAAAAGCGGCCCCGGGGCCGCGGGGTGCGAAATGGTCAATAGATTGCAGCTCGTTGTCGGGGCCCTGCTCGCCCTGGGTTTCAGCCATCCCCTCTGCGCGCAGGAGGGCCCGATCGTGGTCTATAATGCGCAGCACGAAACGCTGGCGCAGGAATGGGCTACGGCCTTTACCGAGGAAACCGGCATTCCGGTGATTATCCGGCAGGGTTCGGATCTCGAGGTCGCCAACCAGATTTTGCAGGAAGGCGCCAATTCGCCGGCCGATGTGTTTCTGACCGAGAATTCGCCCGGCATGGCGCTGGTGGACAAGGCGGGACTATTCGAGCCCCTGCCCCAGGATATTCTCGACCAGGTGCCGGCCCAGTTCCGGCCGGCAGACGGCAATTGGACCGGGATTGCGGCGCGATCGACGGTTTTTGCCTATAACAAGGAAAAGCTCGATGCGGCCGAACTGCCCAAGACCATGGCAGAGCTGGCCGAGCCGCAATGGCAAGGGCGCTGGGCGGCTTCGCCGAGCGGGGCGGATTTCCAGGCCATCGTTGCGGCTTATCTCGCGCTCGAAGGCGACGAGGCGACGCTCGCCTGGCTCAAGGGCATGCAGGCGAATGCCGTGATCGTGCGCGGCAATCGCGCGGCGCTGGCGGCGGCCAATAATGGCGAAGTCGATGGAGCGCTGATCTATCACTATTACTGGTTCGGCGATCAGGCCGGGACCAAGGAGAGCAGCGGCAATGTCGCGCTGCATTATTTCGGCAATCAGGATCCCGGCGCCTTCGTGTCGATTTCGGGTGGCGGGGTATTGGCGTCCAGCCAGCACAAGGAAGAAGCCCTGGCTTTCCTGCGCTTTGTGACGAGCAAGGGACAGGACGTGTTGCGCGACGGAACCTCGTTTGAATATGCCGTCGGCGTCGATCACCAGTCCAATCCGGCCTTGCCGCCGCTTGCCGATCTTGACGCGCCGGAGATCGATCCAACCCAATTGGATACGGTACAAGCTGCCGCGCTGATGACCGAGGCCGGGCTGCTCTGATCCCATGGCGGTGCCCATAGACCTCGTGGCAGCGGAAGCGACCAAGGCGCGTCGTGCGCATGGCCGCCATCCGCTCATTCTGGCCGCCGCTACCCTGACGGGGCTATTGAGCCTCCTGCCGCTCGGCTTCGTGATCTATATTGCGGTTGCCAGCGGCTGGGGCACGATTGCCGATCTGGTGTTCCGGCCCAAGGTCGGAACGCTGCTGCTCAACACCTTGGCGCTGCTCGTGCTGGTGCTGCCGCTTTCGGCTTTGGTGGCGGTGTCGCTGGCCTGGCTGATCGAGCGCACGGACCTGCCATTTGCAAGGCTTTGGTCGTGGCTGGTGATCGCGCCGCTGGCGCTGCCGGCCTTTGTGCACAGCTATGCCTGGAATGCCTTCATGCCGCGTTTTCATGGGCTTGGGGCGGCGGTGCTGGTATCGACCCTCGCTTACCTGCCATTTCTCTATCTGCCGGTGGCCGCGCAATTGCGCCGGCTCGATCCGGCGCTGGAGGAGACGGCGCAATCGATGGGCAAGCGGCCGATGGTAGCGTTTTTCCTGGTGGTGCTGCCGCAATTGCGGCTGGCGATCATGGGTGGCGCATTGCTGATCGGCCTGCATCTGCTGGCCGAATATGGCCTGTTCGTGCTGACGCGGTTCGACACCTTTGCGACGGCGATCGTTGACCAGTTTCAGTCTGCCTATAGCGGGCCTTCGGCCAATCTGCTCGGCGGCGTGCTGGTCTTGCTATGCCTTGGCCTATTGGGGCTGGAGACGGGGCTGCGCGGGACCGAGCGATATGCGCGT
>DATMSG010000053.1:0-2843 GCA_035565515.1 Devosia sp. | reverse complement strand
GGTCGAGGGAAGGTCATCCTGACCCTATCGTCGCGGGGCGCGACGAATTCAGGTATGCGTGGCGACCTGCGAGCAGTCGAAGGTCTTGCCATTGGCGGTCACGGTGAAATCGACGCTCACATTGGAGCCGGCATTGACCATGACCTGGCCGAGCGAAATCACGGCATCGGGCGCGGCGGAAAACTGTCCGCCCTGGCTGATATTGGCCGATCCACCGCCGCCGGCGCTTTTGAGCGCGAAGCGGTATTCGCCCGAAAGGGCCGTGGGGCTCTTGAGCGTTCCTTCGAGCGCAAGCATGCCGCGCTCGGTCTTGCTGATGACGCCACAGGCGAAATCCCCGCCCGCCGCATTGGCATTGGCGGCAAAACCCACGGCGGTGATGACCGCGACGGCTGCGAAAGTGGTCTGAATGAGTGGGTGAAGCATGTCGTCCTCCTGATGACTGGAAGGGGCCGGCGGCGCCGGCCCCGTTTCGCAGAGGTTACGGGCAGGCCTGCACGAAGGCCGTCACATTGCCCGAGCCATGCTGGGTGACATTGGCGTTGCAATTATTGCCGACCTGCACGCCGGCGGCGACATTGCCATTGCCGTCCTGGGTCACGACTGCGGTGTGGTTGTTGCCGAACTGACCGACACCACCCTGGTTGCCCCAGCCGTTCTGGTAGACGTCGCCATAATTGTTGTTGCCCTGCTGGCCGATGGCCGAGACATTGTTGCCGCCATATTGCTGGCTCACGGCGCTGTTCCACCAGCCGGTCTGCTTGGTACCGAAAGTGTTGTTCCAGCCCGACTGGCTGCCGCCGACCGAATTGCCGAAACCGGTCTGGTCGATATAGATGCCGCCGGCCATGGCGGGAGCAGCGGAAGCCGCGATAACGGTGGCAGCGACAGCGGTGATGATGAACTTGCGGATCATTTGAAGTCTCCTGTTTGCTGCGGTCCCTCCGACCGCGTCGTTGATGGAGACTGTTTTAGGCGGGTGATCCGGAACGGCATCTGAAGCGCGGATTCAGAATTCGTTCATCGGTAGAAAAATGCGGAAATGATTCCGTACCTGCCGGTATTTATTTGATTCTTATGCGTTTTTAGCGCGAAATTTCCGAAGACCTCAGGTCGGGCACGCTGTAGGTTCAGCGTCCACGGCCCCCACCCTTCGACAGGCTCAGGGTGAGGTCCTACGGATAGAAAGCGTTCAAATCCGCCCATACCGCCGCTTCAAATGCGCCTTGAAGAATTCCGCATTGAGCGGTTCGCCCGTCGCGCGCGTGATTAGGTCCGGCGTCGAATAGCGCGAGGCCTGGCTCCAGATATTGTCCGCCCGCCATTGGTTGATCGCTCCGAACGCGCCCTGACGCATCTGCGTCCGCGCATCGGGCAAAACCTTTTCCATGGCCGCCCATTGCTGCGCCGCGATCATCGCGCCCAACGTATAGCTCGGGAAATAGCCAAAGGCGCCGCCCGGCCAGTGCACGTCCTGCATCGGGCCGTCCTTGGGATCGTTGATGGTCGAGATCCCGAGATATTCGGTCATCTTGGCGTCCCAGGCCTCGGGAATCTGGCTCGCTTCGAGTTTGCCTGAAACCAGGGCCTGTTCCAGCTCGTAACGCAGGATGACATGCAGCGGATAGGTCACCTCGTCGGCATCGACACGGATATAGCCGCGCTCGACATGGTTCACTTCATTGAGAATATCGGCAATCTCCCAGCCCGGAATCGCATCCTCGCCGAGGTGCTGGCCGACGAGCGGCAACAAGAATTCCCAGAATTCGGGGCTGCGCGAAAGCTGCATTTCCACGAACAGGCTCTGGCTTTCGTGCATGCCCATGCCGCGCGCCTTGCCCAGCGGCCAGTGCGACCAGTCCTTGGGCAGTCCTTGCTCGTAAAGCGCATGACCCGTCTCATGCAGCACGCCCATCAGCGAGGACAGGAACTCGTCCGTCCGATAGCGCGTGGTCATGCGCACGTCGGTCGGCACGCCACCACAGAAGGGGTGATGCGACACGGCGAGCGAGCCATGGGTGAAATCAAAGCCCACCGCGCGCATGGCGGCGAGGCCCAGTTCGCGCTGCTTTTCAATGGGATAGGGGCCATTGAGCTGCTTGCGCGGGCGCTTTGCCAGCCGCTCCTCCTGCACCGCCAGCGCCTCGGGCACGAAGTCTTTCAGGAAGCCCTTCAGATCGGCAAAAATCGGATCGATCCCGGTTACGCGATTGCCCGGATCATATTGATCCATAAGGGCATCATAGGGTTCGAGCTTGAGCACATCGGCCCGTAATTGCGCTTCTTCGCGCACCAAAGCCACAACGCCTTCGAGCGCGGGCAAAAACGTGTCCCAATCGCCCTTGGCGCGTAGATCGCGCCAGAGCTGTTCGGACCGCATGGTCGCCGCCGTGCGCCGCTCGACGAATTCGGTCGGCAGGCAGGTGGCATTGATATAGCTGCGCTCGAACTCGGCCACGGCCAGCTTCTGGTCGGCGTCGAGATCTTCGCTTTTGGCCTTGGCAATCCAGTCGCCGATTTCGGGCGCCGTTGCCTGCGCGTGATACATGCCCGCCAGATTCGCCATGGCTTCGGCGCGCTTGTCGCCGCCGCCCACCGCCATATGCGTCGCCTCATCGGCCCCGAGAATGGACAGCGCATGTTCGAGCGCCTCAAGCTTGCGCCCAAGCGCGTCGAGTTTCTGGAAGGACATGGATCGGTCTCCTAAAGGTCGGGAGATGTTTTCCATAGGCGGGGCAGGGGATCAAGGTTGCTGCGCTCGCCAGGACCTTCGCTACCGTAGACCTCTTCCCGAAGTGCGAAGCCTGGCCTGGCCTCGAAGGGCGAGGTCGGCCCCCAAATAG
>DATMSG010000052.1:0-5468 GCA_035565515.1 Devosia sp. | reverse complement strand
GGCGCGCCATGAGCGGCTATGACCTCGAGGCGGTTTCGGCCATTGCCGCAAAGGTTCACCCCGGCTTCTTCGAGGCCGATGCGGTGCTGGCCGAAAAGCACAGCCTCTATCGCAATGGCTGCTACATTCTCGAAGTCGCCGAAAAGCCTGCCGGCTATGTGTTGAGCCATCCTTTTACGCGCGGCGCGCTGCCCGCACTCAATACGCTGATCGGCGCGCTGCCCGAAAAGCCGGACACGTTTTACATCCACGATCTCGCTTTGCTGCCCCTTACCCGCGGGGTTGGCGCGGCCGGACAGATCGTTGCCGCGCTCACCAAACATGCTGAGGTCATGGGCTTTCCCAGCCTGAGCCTCGTTGCCGTCAATGGCTCGCTGCCCTTTTGGGAAAAGCAGGGTTTCGTCGCCGAAGACCGCCCGGAGCTCCAAGAAAAGCTCGCAGCCTATGAAGAGGCGGCGCGCTATATGGTGAAGCCGCTTTAATTTTGTGCGTGAGGAAAAACGCCGCCAGGCGGCCCCTGGGAGCGGGTACGGATATCCGCGGCCGCCGCAATTTCGTTCGCCCCATCTGGCCGTTTGTGCAGGGATGTGTATGGTCTAGCCCGATTTGCGAGGCCCCGACTTGACCCAGACTACTCCTTCCCAAGCGCATGAAGCCCTGGCCGCCGACCGGTTCCGGCGCTCGCGCGGGCGCTGGCGTCTTTTTGCCCTGGCCTGCGCCGTGGCCGTGGTTCTCGCGCTATTGGGCCGGTTCGCCCTGCCGGGTGGGGCGGGGAACGGCACCATTGCCCGGATCACCATCGATGGCACGATTTCAACCAATGCCGCGCGGCAGAAAATGTTCGCCGAGCTCATCGAAGACGAAACCGTCAAGGCGGTCATCGTCGCCATCAACTCTCCCGGCGGCACCACTGCAGGGGGCGAGGAGCTTTACGAAGCGCTCCGCAGGCTCAGTGCCGAAAAGCCCACGGTGGCGGTGATCAACGAACTCGGCGCCTCGGCGGCCTATATGACCGCCATCGGCACCGATCACATTTTTGCCCGGCGCCTCTCGATCGTCGGCTCGATCGGCGTTCTCTATCAGCACGTCAATGCCGGAAAACTCCTCGACACCATCGGCATCGATCTCGACAAGGTGGCCTCGGGCCCCCTCAAGGCAGAGCCCGATTTCAACGAGCCGCTCGAAGCCGCGCCGCGCGCTTCGCTGTCTGCGCTCGTCGAAGACAGCTTTGTCTGGTTCGTCGACATCGTGGCGGAACGCCGCAATCTGCCCCGGCCCACGGCGCTGGCGCTTGCCGATGGCCGTATCGTCACCGGCAGGGTGGCGCTCGAAAATGGCCTGATCGACGCGATCGGCGGGGAGACCGAGGCCATTGCCTGGCTCGAAAGCGAGAAGGCTGTGGCAAAAGACCTGCCCGTTATCTCCGCCTGGCCGCTTCCCGACCAGGGTTTTGGCTGGGTCGGCCAATTGCTCGGCGGCTCGGCCCGTGCGGCATTGGGATTTCCGCTCGAAGGCCCTGTGATGCTTGACGGTTTGGTTTCGCTTTGGCAGGTTGGAACGAACCCCTGAGGCAAGGGGAGCAGCGTCTTGGAGACCGGAGCCTTCCATGATCAAGTCTGAACTTGTCGAGAAGCTCGCCGCAGAGAATCCGCATCTGTTCCAGCGCGACATCGAGAACATCGTCAATGCCATTCTCGACCAGATCGGGGATGCCATGGCGCGCGGTGACCGCGTCGAACTGCGCGGTTTTGGCGCTTTCTCGGTAAAGAACCGTCCGGCACGCGTCGGGCGCAATCCGCGCACCGGCGAACAGGTCGATGTCGAGGAAAAATACGTGCCCCAATTCAAGGCCGGCAAGGAAATCCGGGAGCGTCTCAATCGCGAATAGTCGCGAGAGGCTGCCGGAACATTAGATAATTCGGAAGATTAATGGTCAGCAAGATCACTGGTTGGCTGGTTCTGGTGCCGCTTTGCGCGGCATTGGTGGCTTTTGCCCTCGCCAACCGGCAATTGGTCGCGGTCAATCTCAATCCCTTCGGCAGCCCCGCTTCGGCGGATGCGGCCGGCTATGGCATTCCGCTCTTCGTCATCCTCTATATCGTCCTGCTGATCGGGGTGCTGCTCGGCGGCATTGCCACCTGGTTCGCCCAGGGCCAGCACCGCAAGCGCGAGCGCCAGTGGCGCCGCGAAGCGCAGGCGCTCAATGCCGAGCTCGAAGCCCAGCGCCGGCGCCAGGGGCAGGGCGGCAGCAATGCCCTTTCCGAAGTCGACGAAATCCTGGACCTGCGGTGAACACACCTCACCGTCCCCTTTATCCTAGCTCCGACAGCTGAGTTCCGACCACGCGATGGGCGACCCCCTGATCATCAAAATCTGCGGCATCAAGACTTTTGCCATGCTCGATGCCGCCATTGCCGCCGGCGCCGACATGATCGGCTTCATGCATTTTGCGCGCTCGCCGCGCCATGTGCCCATCGACATGCTGGCCGAACTGATCTCGGCGGCCCGCGGGCAGGTCGAAAGCTGCGTGGTGCTGGTCAATCCCGACAATAGCTCGGTCGCCGAAGTCGCCGCGCTCGGCCCGGACTGGATTCAGTTGCACGGGCCCGAAACCCCGCATCGCGTCGAAACCATCCGGTCCGACTCCGGCGTCGAAATCATGAAGGCTCTGCCCATCGGCACCGCCGAGGATGTGGCCCAGGTCGCAGCCTTTACCGATATCGCCGACCGCATATTGCTCGATGCCAAGCCGCCGAAAGGCGCCGACCGGCCGGGCGGGTTGGGCGAAAGTTTTGACTGGTCGCTCCTCAAGGCGCTTGACCCGTCCGTGCCCTTCATGCTTTCCGGTGGCCTGACGCCGGACAATGTCGCCGAGGCCGTTAGAACCGTTTCGCCTTTTGGCATAGACGTGTCTTCGGGCGTGGAGCGGGCACCCGGCGAAAAGGACAAGAGGCTGATCGAAGCGTTCATCCGCAACGCCCGCGCGGCCGGCTAAAAGGCACCTGCCGGGTTTTCTCGGCGGTGCCGAGAGGACCGAAAATGGACGGCATCAATTCCCTGCGCAATGGCCCGGACGAGCATGGCCGGTTCGGGCTCTATGGCGGACGTTTCGTCGCCGAAACCCTGATGCCGCTGATCCTCGATCTCGAAAAGGAATATCGGGCCGCCAAGGTCGACCCGGTCTATCAGGCGCAAATCAAAGACCTTGCGACCCATTATACCGGCCGGCCGAGCCCGCTCTACTATGCCGAACGCCTCAGCAAGCATCTGGGCGGCGCAAAGGTCTGGTTCAAGCGCGAAGAGTTGAACCATACCGGCTCGCACAAGATCAACAATTGCCTGGGGCAGATCCTGCTCGCCAAGCGCATGGGAAAAACCCGCATCATCGCCGAAACCGGCGCCGGCCAGCATGGCGTGGCGACGGCCACGGTCTGCGCCAAATTCGACCTGCCCTGCACCATTTTCATGGGCGCCACCGACGTCGAGCGCCAGATGCCCAATGTCCTGCGCATGAAAATGCTCGGCGCCGAAGTCCGTCCGGTCACCGCCGGCGCCGGTACGCTCAAGGACGCCATGAACGAGGCGCTGCGCGACTGGGTCACCAATGTCGAAAACACTTATTATCTGATCGGCACTGCCGCCGGTCCCCATCCCTATCCGGAAATGGTTCGGGATTTTCAGTCGGTTATCGGTACCGAACTGAAAGAACAATTCCGCGAGCTTGAAGGCAAGCTGCCCGATGCCGTGGTCGCCTGTGTCGGCGGCGGCTCCAATGCCATCGGCACCTTTCACGCCTTTTTGGACGATCCCGAGGTCGCGATCTATGGCGCCGAAGCCGGTGGTCACGGCGTCGAGGTCGAAAACGGCCATGCCGCCTCGATGACTGGCGGCCGCCCCGGCGTGCTGCACGGCAACCGCACCTATCTCTTGCAGGACAAGGACGGCCAGATTCTCGAAGGGCATTCCATCTCCGCCGGGCTCGACTATCCCGGCGTCGGCCCGGAGCACTCCTATCTCCACGATACCAAGCGCGTCACCTATGTGCCGATCACCGACAATGAAGCGCTCGAAGCCTTTCAGCTCTGCACCAAGATGGAAGGCATCATTCCCGCGCTCGAAAGCGCCCATGGCCTGGCCCAGGTGATAAAACTCGCCCCGAAAATGGAAAAAGACCAATCGGTGGTGCTGTGCCTGTCGGGCCGCGGCGACAAGGACGTGGAAAGCGTCGGAAAATATCTGGGGCTGCTGAAATAATGACCACCCGTATCGATCGCGCCTTCGCCGCCGCCAAGGCTGCCAATCGCCCCGCCTTCGTCACCTATCTCATGGGCGGCGACCCCGACCTTGCAACCAGCCAGGCCATTCTCAACGCCCTGCCGCAGGCCGGCGCCGATGTGATCGAACTGGGCCTGCCGTTTTCTGATCCCATGGCCGATGGCGTCGTCATTCAGATGGCTGGCCAGCGGGCGCTGAAGGCCGGGCAGACCCTGCTCGGCGTTCTGGGCATGGTGGAAGAATTCCGCCGCAAGGACGAGATCACGCCGATCGTACTGATGGGCTATTACAACCCCATCTACAGCTTCGGTGTCGATAAATTCCTCGCAAACGCCAAGCAAGCGGGCGTCGACGGCCTCATCATCGTCGATCTGCCGGCCGAGGAAGACGATGAACTGTGCATCCCCGCCCTCAAGGCCGGGATCAACTTCATCCGCCTGACAACCCCGACCACCGATGACAAGCGCCTGCCGGTCGTGCTCGAAAATACCTCCGGCTTTGTCTACTATGTCTCGATGACCGGCATTACCGGCGCGGCGATCAAGTCGCGCGCGGCCGTCGGCGAGGCCGTGAGCCGCATCAAGGCGCATACCGGCCTGCCCGTTGCCGTCGGTTTTGGTATCAAAACCGCCGAAGACGCCGCCGAAATCGGCAAGCATGCCGACGGCATCGTCGTCGGCACCGTGTTGGTCGACGCCGTCGCCAAGACGCTGGTCGATGGTAAGGCCACCGACAAAACGGTCTTGGCAGTCCGCGAACTGGTCGCCGACATTGCTGCCGGGGTGAAGCGGGCACGGGCATAGGGCCTGTTCCCCGCCGTCACCACCGGGCTGGTCCCGGTGGCGCTGTGCATAGAGGCCAGCCGGCCTTTGCCGCAGGCCTTTCCACCTGATAAGAATTGCCACAATTGACGTTTAGGTGGGTTTAGCCCCACCACGAAAGGCCGCGCCATGAACTGGATCGACAATTTCGTCCGCCCCAAAATCCGCTCGTTCCTCAACAACAAGCGCGACACGCCGGAAAACCTTTGGGTGAAAGACCCCGAGTCCGGCGAGATGGTGTTCTATCGCGATCTCGAGGCCAATCAGTGGGTCGTGCCCAATTCGGGCTATCACATGAAGATCAAGCCGGCCGATCGCCTGGCGACCTTCTTTGACGAAGGCCAGTATGATCTGGTGCCGGTGCCTGCTGTG
>DATMSG010000051.1:0-4338 GCA_035565515.1 Devosia sp. | reverse complement strand
GCGCCCACCGGCTGGCCGATGAACAGCGCGTCGCATTCATGCTCTTCGCCTTCGCCGATGACGACACGGCCGGAAATGGCGACGCGATCGAGTTCGGCCTTCATGGCATGCACGGCGGCATCGTCGGCGGCTTTTTCGTCGCCCTTGCCGCGCCATTCGGCGGCGGCGATGGCAGCGCGCTCGGTGACGCGCACCAATTCCAGCGTCAGGCTCCGGTGCAGATGCGCAGGGTTTCTGTCACCCTCAACTTTGGACAGTCTCATGCTTCCTCCCGGGCCTCCGATTTGCCCGGGAACGGGTATCAGAGCGTTTCGATCCGGATCAATTGCGGTTCGCCCACTATGAACCCGTCGGCGGCGATCTGCGCAAGCGAGTCGCGCACGTCTGATTCCAAAGTCTGCTGCGTGATCATGACCACGGTGCGGGTCGGCGAACCGTCCGGCGCGACTGCCTTAGCGCTCAAATCGGACCGCTGGATGACGGAATCGATGGAAATGCCGCGTTCGCCCATGCGGGTGGCGATGGCCGCCAGGGCGCCGGGCACGTCCTTGGCATTGAGGCGGATGTAGTAGCCGCCCTGATGGGCGCGCATCGGCGCCTCGCGATAGGGCATCAATTCGTCGCTGGGCACGCCGAGCGGCGGCACGCGGGTGCCGCGGGCAATGTCGAGAATGTCCGACAGCACCGAGGAGGCCGTGGGCGGGCCACCAGCGCCGGGGCCGGCCAGCAGAAGCTCGTGGACGTGGTCGGTTTCGAGGGCGACGGCATTCATCACGCCATCGACGCCGGCAATGGCGCTTCCCTTGGGCACGAAAGTGGGATGGACGCGCTGCTCGATGCCGTCATCGGTGCGCTGGGCGATGCCGAGCAGCTTGATCTTGTAGCCGAGCTCGGCGGCGACCTTGATGTCGTGCTGGCTGATCTTGGAAATGCCCTCGACGCGGATTTTGTCGGGCGCGATTTCGTAGCCGAAGCAGAGCGTGGCAAGGATGGAGAGCTTGTGGGCGGTGTCGTAGCCTTCGACGTCGAAGGTGGGGTCGGCTTCGGCATAGCCGAGCGCCTGGGCGTCCTTGAGGCAATCGGCGAAGGAAATGTCCTCATTGCCCATGCGCGTCAGGATGTAATTGCAGGTGCCGTTCATGATGCCGAAGACCTTGGCGATGCGGGCGGAACCGAGGCCTTCGCGCAGGGTCTTGATGACCGGGATGCCACCGGCGACGGCGGCCTCGAAGCCGAGCTGGGCGCCGGATTCTTCGGCCAGTTTGGCGAGCAGCACGCCATGCTTGGCCAGCAACGCCTTGTTGGCGGTGACGACGGGGCGGCCGATTTCGAGGGCGGCTTTGACCGCGGCGAAGGCCGGGCCATCTTCGCCACCGATCAGCTCGACGAAGAGATCGATGCCGTCGGACTTGGCGAGCGCCACCGGATCGTCGAACCAGTCGAGCCCAGAAATATCAATGCCGCGGTCGCGGGAACGCGAGCGCGCGGCAACGGCCGTCACCACCAATTGGCGGCCAAGTTTTCGCGTCAGCTCGGCGCCATCCTTTTGCAGGATGCGCACCAGCGTCGCACCGACATTGCCCAGGCCTGCCACGCCCACGCGCAGCGGCGGCAGCGCCTCGCCATCGCCGAAATCCTGCATGGCCTTGAGGATGCGCGCCCGCGTATCGGAACGCGGTTCGCGGCCCTCGCGCAGGTCGAACACGAACAGCGGATCGCCCGCAACGGTGCGGCCGAAGCGGGTCGGGGTCCAGCCGCGTGCGGCGATAAAGGATTCAACGGTTTGGCGGAAGGAAGCGATATCACTCATGGTGGCGACATCTGCATAGGAATTCGCCTAGCCGTCAATAGGAGTTTGCGCCTAGTCCGCCTTGGCCGCGCGGGCGGCCTTGGCGATGACCTCGATATATTGCGGAAAGCCCCAGCGCAGCGACAGGGCGCTGGGCGGGGAGACGGCGGCGACGTTTTCGATGCCGACCAGGGCGGCGAGCGCGCCCTTTTGCACCTGCGGCATGGATTTGACGTAGCTGCGGGTCAGGAGTTCGTCGAGCGGCGCCTGTTCTTCGTAATAGGTGATCAGGATGTCGCTGGTCAGCGTGTCGAAGACTTCGTAGCTCAGCGAGAAGATGAACTTGCCATCGCTGGGCGAGAGTTCCTCGACGCTGGGCGCGAGCACGAGGCCAAGCCCGGTGAGAAAGCGCATGCGGGCGTCGAGCGGCGCATAGACGGCGATGGCGCCATCGAAATCGTTGAAGCCGGCAAAGGTGGTGCCGGGGATTTCGGGATATTTGGCAACTTCGTCGGCGAGGAATTGCTCGGTATCGGCGATCAGGGCGGCCGCTTCGGCAGGTTTGCCAAGCGCTGCGCCGACTATGGTGGTCACGTCCTGCCAGGTGGCGGACCAGGCATCGCCAGAATAGGCGATGGTCGGGGCGATGCCTGAAAACAGCGCATATTGATCCTGCGTGATGCCGGAGAAGGCGGCGACGATCAGATCGGGTTGCAGCGCGGCGATCTGCTCGAAGGGCGGCTCGCCGGTATTGGCGAGTACGGTGGGCTTGTCGCCGCCGGCCAGTGCCTGTTCGATCCAGGGCTGGACGCCATCTTCGCCGCCGCCATAGGACTGGAAGGGGATGCCGACCGGCACGGTGCCCAGCGAAATCACAGCATCCTCATTGCCCCAGCCCCAGGTGACAATGCGCTTGGGCGCGGACTCGATGGTGGTCGAGCCGTAGAGATGATCGAGCGTGACTGGAAATTGCTGGGCAGTGGCTCCGGCGGCCATGGCCAACGCGAGGGGAATGGTAAGGAGGAGCGAGCGGGCGGACATGGACACACCATTTTGGTGGAGGTGGTTCTCCATACAAAAGGTGAGTTGTTATGTCATGTAATATTTGGTGGGGTGCGCCCTTCTCCCCTTGAGGGAGAAGGTGCCCGAGGGGCGGATGAGGGGTCTCTTACTGCACTTCTGGCATGGGATGGCGCAGAACCCCTCACCTGACCTTCCGCTGAACGCGTCAGGTCGGTCCCTCTCCCTCAAGGGGAGAGGGGAAGTGCTGATTACCCCGCCAGTGGGACCACGTTGCCGCCGGTGGTTTTGGAGCCCAGCAGCTTCTTGATGTTGCGGGCGGCCTGGCGGATGCGTTGTTCGTTTTCGACGAAAGCCAGGCGGATATATTGGTCGCCATATTCGCCGAAGCCGACGCCGGGGGCGACGCCCACGCCGGTTTCCTTGATCAGGAGCTTGGCGAATTCGAGCGAGCCCATATGGGCGAATTGCGCGGGAATGGGCGCCCAGGCAAACATGGTCGCCTTGGGCACGGGAATATCCCAGCCCGAGCGGCCGAAGCTTTCGACCAGCACGTCGCGGCGGTATTTGTAGATCTTGCGGACCTCGTCGATCACATCGTCCGAGCCATTGAGGGCGGCGGTCGCTGCCACCTGGATCGGGGTGAAGGCGCCGTAATCGAGATAGGACTTCACCCGGGCCAAAGCCGCGATCAGCCGTTCATTGCCCACGGCAAAGCCGACGCGCCAGCCGGGCATGGAATAGGTCTTGGACATCGAGGTGAATTCGACGGTGATGTCGATGGCGCCCGGCACCTGGAGCACCGATGGCGGGGGCGCGTCTTCGTCGAAATAGATCTCGGAATAGGCGAGGTCCGACAGGATGAAGATGTCGTTGGCCTTACAATACTTGACCACCTCGGTGTAAAAATCGAGGTCGGCCGTATAGGCGGTCGGGTTGGCCGGATAGTTCAGCACCAGCGCGATCGGCTTGGGGATCGAGTGCCGTACGGCACGATCCAGCGAGCGCATGAAATCCTCATTGGGATCAGCCGGCATGGAGCGCACGACGCCGCCACTCATGATGAAGCCGAAGGAATGGATGGGATAGGTGGGGTTTGGCACCAGCACCACATCGCCTGGGGCGGTGATGGCCGAGGCCATGTTGGCAAAGCCTTCCTTGGAGCCCAGCGTCGCCACGATCTGCGTATCGGGGTTCAGCTTCACGCCGAAGCGGCGGCCGTAATAGCTGGCCTGGGCCTTGCGCAGGCCGGGAATGCCGCGCGAGGTCGAATAGCGGTGGGTGCGCGGATCCTTGACCGTTTCCTGCAGCTTTTCAACGATGTGCTGGGGGGTCGGCATATCCGGATTGCCCATGCCCAGGTCGATGACATCGACGCCGTCGGCGCGGGCCTTGGCCTTGAGCGGATCGATATGGGCAAAGACATAGGGCGGAAGACGGCGGATTTTGTGGAAGTCGTCGCTCATGATTTCCTCGGCGGCCCGCTGGGGGACCTTGATCTGGGCCGCGACGCGCCTGGTGCGCTACGC
>DATMSG010000050.1:0-2875 GCA_035565515.1 Devosia sp. | reverse complement strand
CGCAGGGTGACGTCGACGCGGGGGCGGCCGAGCTTGGCCAGCGGGATGATCTCGTAGCCGGAGACGCGGAGCGAGGATGGGTCCCAGACGGGTTTAGCGCCGATCAGCGCCAGAGCCTGGGCGATATCGTCGCCGCCGGTGCGCATGTTCGCCGTGCCCCAGACCGAGAGGGCGAGGGATTGCAGATAGGTGCCCTGGTCCTGAAAGTGCCGCAAAATTAGGCTTTCGGCGGATTTTTTGCCGAGTTCCCAGGCGGTGGGCGTGGGGATTGCACGGCTATCGACGGAGTAGAAATTGCGGCCGGTGGGCAGCACATCGAGGCGGCCGCGCGAGGGGGCGCCGGACGGGCCGGACGCGATGAATTTGCCATCGAGACCATCGAGCAGCGCGGCCATTTCGGCGGGGCCGGAGGCGGCGAGACGGGGTTGGATAAGGGTGGTGACGGTGGCGAGGACAGATCGGGTCGCGTGCCAATCGGGGGCGGGGATAAGTTTGCCCTCGACCAGGTCGGCGGCGATGCTTTCGAGTGCCTCAACCACGTCGCCAATGTGCCTTAGTGCTAACGGACTGTTAGCATCGAGCGCGAGATAGGGTGCAAACACGTTGGGGCCGTGCCACGGCTCGCCAAGCCGGACCGTCAGCGGGTCGATGCCGAGCTTGAGATCATCGGCCAAGGCGCGGATCAGCGAGTTATCCCCGGGCGCGTCGCCGCGCGGTACCCTGGCCAAAGCCACGGTGAGATCGCGGGCAAGATCGCCCTGCGGCGACTGGCCGAAGACGTGCAGGCCATCGCGGATTTGGGCTTCCTTGAGATCGCAGAGGAAGTTGTCGATTTTGATCAGGGCTTCGGTTTCGTCTTCGGGCAGGCCGATATCGCGATCGAGGCGGCTGTCGCGGGTGAAGTCGAGGATGCGGCGGCGCAGATCGGCGAGGCGCCGGCGGTCCATGCCGGAGGCGGCGTAATATTCGTCGAGCAGGGCTTCGAGGTCCTTGAGGGGACCATAGGTTTCGGCGCGGGTGAGCGGGGGCACGAGGTGATCGACGATGACCGCGCCGGTGCGCCGCTTGGCCTGGGTGCCCTCGCCGGGATCGTTGACAATGAAGGGATAGAGATGGGGCAACTGGCCCCAGAGCGCGTCGGGGTAACTGGCGGCATCGAGCGCGGTGGCCTTGCCGGGGAGCCATTCAAGCGTGCCGTGCTTGCCATTATGGATCAGCGCGTCTGCTGAGAATTCGTGGCGCAGCCAGAGATAAGCGGCGATGTAGGCATGGGGCGGGACCAGGGCCGGATCGTGGTAGCTGGTGGTCTCGTCGAGGTGATAGCCGCGGGCGGGCTGGAGCAGGATGGCCACGTTGCCGAAGATGAGGGCGGGAAGGTGGAAGGTGTCGCCGCGCACGAAGAGGTCGGTGGCGGGAGCGCCCCAGCGGGTGGTGACCTCTTGCTGGGTCTTGGCCGGGAGGGTGGCGAAGAGCTCGGCGTAACGGGCGAGGGTGAGCGTGGCGAGCGAGGTGCCGCGGGCGGGGTTGGCGTTGGTGGGGCCGGATTGGAGGAGGGTTATCAGTTGTTCTGATGATGTTGGGTATGCGGATGCTGCAGAACCCCCACCCTCGTTCCCTCCCCTCAAGGGGGAGGGATGCGATGGAGCACTGAGCGTTGATGATGCAACGAGCTGTACCCCTCCCCCTTGAGGGGAGGGGTTAGGGGTGGGGGTGTCGTGGCCGGTCAGGTATTCCGACACAATTGTCCACACACCATCGAGATTGCGTGTCACCTCGTCATTGTAGAAACGCAGGACGCGATAGCCCGCGGCCTCAAGAAACCGATCACGCGTAGCATCGTACCGCTGAGCCGCCTCTGTTCCGTGCGTCTCACCATCCAGCTCGATCACCAGCTTGGCACGATGCGATGCGAAGTCGGCAAAGTACTGGCCGATCGGAACCTGGCGGCGAAAATGATGCTGGCCGAACGCCTCGCGTAACATACGCCAGAGCGCTTGCTCGGGCCCAGGCGGGTTCGAGCGAAGGTGCCTGGCGCGTTCAATGTTTTTCAGCGGCCGTGCCAGGCGGGCGTTGTCGTGGCCGGCGCCCCATTGGTTTTCAGGGCCGGAGGGTTCGACACCCCCACCCCTAACCCCTCCCCTCAAGGGGGAGGGGGATTGGTTCAGCGTGTAGCCTGCGGCTTCGAGCGATTTGAGGATTTCGACTGTCGATTGTGGCGCGTCGTAGCCCACGCCGTTGGCGAGGCGGCCGTCGCGGATGGGGTAGTTGGCGAGGACGATTGCGACTTTGCGGTTGGGGCGCGGGGTGGTGCGGAGGTGGGACCAGTTGGCGGCCAGGGTTATGGCGCGGGTGATGCCGGAGGGATCGGGGGCGTAGGCGGAGAGGGGGACCTGGCAGCGCTCGTGCCAGACGGCGTCCGCTTTGTGGCCGACTAGGAGGCCGCCGATGCGGCCATCGACTTCGGGCATGACGAGGAACATGGCCAGGTCTTTGGAGCTTAGGCCCTGGCTATCGGCCAGCCATTGGGCTTCGGGTCGGCCGGACTGGATCAGTTGGATGACGGGGCAGTCGGTACCGGAAAAGGGATTGGATTTGGCGTCGAGACTATCGAGGCCCAGGGCAAAGCCGGTGAGGTTGAGGATGGTGGCGGGGGGGAAGGCGGCGAGCGCGTTTTGCACGAAACGGACGCAGGGGGCTTCCTTGAGGGAGGACACCAAGAGGGGGACGGGCGCCAGATTCTGGCGCTCGAGTTCGGCGATGAGGGCTGTGATGGTGGCGGTACCGGCGCCTTCGAGGGCGGCACGGTAGAAGAGGATGGGGATGCGGGGGCGGGTTTGCGCAGGGGCCAAGCGACCCCCACCCTCGGTCCCTCCCC
>DATMSG010000049.1:0-23874 GCA_035565515.1 Devosia sp. | reverse complement strand
GACACCTGTCCGACCGCCTGCAAAGATCCTCCGCCCGCCATTTCTCCTCCCCGCGCTGTCCCATTCCGCGCCTCACAACCGTTTCGCCGCATTCTGGCGGGGTTGGTTACACTCGACGTTAACAGTCTGCTAACAAAAGTGTGACGCAAATAGGCGATTTGCCGTCAGATATCCTCGGTTCGCAAGAACCGTTCGCGCCGCGGCTTGCGTCCCAAAAGCACCAGGACGATGCCCGGCACGCCGATCACGGCGAAGGCGGGATAGGTCAAAAGTGCGTCGAAAACCCGGTCGAGCAGATTGGCGAAAAACCGGCTGTGAAAAAATTCACGAACGGCTTCAAGGCTTTGCGCATGGATTTGCAGCCAGATATCGCCCAGCGACGTCATCACGACGCCATTGGCGGCCAGCGATTTCGTGCCATCGATGACAAGCAAGACCAGCGCCAGGCCGATCAGCCAGGTGCCGACAATTCGCAAGGCTATCCGCATTCACCCCGTCCCGCGCCTCAAGCGCCAACCACCCCACCCCCCTCCTTTTGCCATGTGCACCGGCGGTTTCACAAGAGTTCAGCCCGATCACGAAAAACATACGGGACAGGGCAAAACTCACCCTTGCGCCGGAAACGTTCATCAGTATATTGCGCCACGCTCGCAACGGCACAACAAGGCCGTGCGCTACCTGGTTCCAGGGTTGCAAAGGCGATGCGGAGAGATGGCCGAGTGGTCGAAGGCGCACGCCTGGAAAGTGTGTAGGCGGGGAACCGTCTCGAGGGTTCGAATCCCTCTCTCTCCGCCATTCCTAAGCCATTGAAATTGCTAAGGTAGCATCCGAATCGAAAGTCGGATTCTGTCACAGCATCCCGTCACAACGACGGGAGTGTTTGTGCCTTGCTTAAGTCCAACGCATCCTTGGTGCACCGGCGAGGTCCGGTCTACTGGTTCCGTAAATCGGTGCCAGTCGACCTGGCCGATCGCCTTGGCAGCACGGACATCCGCAGATCATTGCGTACCTGCAATGCTCGGGTGGCCCGACAAAGAGCGTGGGCATTGGTCTTGGTGGTCGAAGATGCATTCGCGGTATTGCGAGACGCTGGGCTGACGCCCGGCGTCCGTGCTGCCTTCGATGCCATCCTGGGACGGGTTATGGACGACTTCGACCGTGACCAGCGCGCCTGGGCAGAACGTGCCAAATACCGCTTGCTCATCGAGAGTCTCGGCACGGCAGGCAATGATAATGTCGTCGGAGATCGGCCGGAGCTGGTTGTTTCAAATCCCGCGCTGACCGATCGCCCTGTTCAGAGCAGTCCTCATGTTGTGCCCCTCGGCATTTCGCAGGGCGGCGATGGCAATCTTTCGGAACTCATTGCCCAGGCCCTGCGAGAGGCGCAGATCGACCCGCGGGCGCGCAAGCCGCTCAGTTCCTTCATTCCGATCTACCTCCAGGAAAAGGCGGGAAAGGTTGCTTCCAAAACCTTGGAGGAAATCGGCACGAAGATCAGGATTTTCACCACCGCGATCGGAGATCTCGAGGTTCACGCCTATACCCGCGAGCACCTTCTCGAATTCCGGGATCTGCTCGACGAAATGCCCAAGGACGCGAGCAAGCATCTGGGAACCGGGGACGTGCGGGAGGCGATTGCCCTCAACCGGAGCCGGCAGGTTCAATTGCTGACCATCGGCCGGGTGACGGTCGAGGCCAAATATCTGAGTGCCGTGCGTGGTGTGTTCTCGTACCTCGTTGAGCGTGGCATACTCAAGGCCAACCCTGTCGACGGTATCAAATCCCGCCAGGTTCTGGACGATGTCGAGGATCTGCTCGACGTGGAAAAGCGCCTTCCCTTCACGAGGGATCAGGTTCATCAGTTGATCGCGCAAAGTGCGGGGGAAAGCCGCATGTCCGCCGATTATTGGTGGCCGCGGGTCGCGCCCTTTGTCGGGCTGCGGATAGGTGAGTTCGCGCAGCTGAACGCCGCCGATCTCGGCGAGCATCACGGCCGTTTGTGCATCGATCTCCTGCACACGCCGAATGGTGATCTCACCAGCGCAAAGCGGCGTTCAATGCTCCAGCTCAAGAGCGATGCGGCGTATCGGATCGTGCCATTGCCCGGGATCGTCATGGCGGGTGGATTTCTGGAACACGTCGAGCGCCGTCGGAAAGAGGCCGGTCCGCTTGCTCCACTGTTCCCCGATGAGATCCCCGATCGTCACGGGCTTTTCGGTCAGAATCTGTCGAAGCGAATCGGTCGCGATATCGATCGGGTCTCCGATGACCCGCGTCTGGTTGCGCATTCGGGAAGACATTTCTTCGCCGCGTGCTGCGATGAGATCTGCATGCCCACCGCGCTCCGCAACGCTTTCATGGGGCACGAGCCTGATGATGGTGATGACGGCAGGAAGCGCAGCCGCGGGCGTCACGTCAGCAGGCGCTATGGATCCCCTGTTCCATCGGCCGAGCAGCTGGCCTGGATCGATCGCCTGCAGTTCTAGGGTTGGTGGTAGTCCGGGAGGCCGCCGCGTTGTTCATTGCCAAAGGTTGGAAGATCGTTCGCCTGTTCCGGCCATGTCGGCCTGGAACCATTTTCATTGGAGGTGAATGTTGTACGGCCAAAAATCAACTGGGCACGGAGAGGGCACGGTGCCACGTTCAGAGCTACTCGCCTTGAAAGAAAAACTGACGCGTCTCGTGGCGGACGACCTTGATGCCGTCATTGGCTTCGAGATGCCCGCGGCGGCAGGCTCGACCGAAGCCACCGTGGCCCATCGGCGGCGCACCGCGCACTACAAGGCGCAGCAGCTAGTAGCGCTGGCGCCAGATTCACAGGCGATTGCACAAGCCTGCACCTATCTCGTGCTTCGCAGCATCCTGTCGAGCAGCGTCGGCGCCCCCGAGGTGCGCGAGCGTTTGATTGGTATCCTGCTCCCCGCAGGATATGAGCGTAGTCAGATTGAAGCCGCGCTGGCGCGGCTGCTGACCGATGTCGAGCGCCGTCAGGCCCGGTGGCAGAGGAGTCAGCTTCGTAAGCTTTCGACGGCGTTGGCTGAGGCTATTCGCGGACTGAAGTAACGCGGCATCCGACTTCCGTAACGCACCTCTATCGCACTAGGTGAGACACCAGGTGCGATGGAGTAACGTAGGTGTCGATCATCACTATGTCACCGGGTGATGCCACCCGTGTGATCGCAGGCGGGCGACCGAAGACCCTCCGTTGCCGATGACCTGAAGGGCGAGGGCTACCGCCGGCGGGATCCCCTGATGAACGCGTTCAAGCTCGGACAGCAGAGCGCCAGCATATTGGCATCAACAGCCTGCTGGCGACGCTGTGGGTCGGAGATGTGGCCTGGGTGTTTGATCTGGCGTTTGTTCCTTGCCAGGTCTTACCGCACCGTCGGTCCATGACCGAACCCGAATACCACATCTTCCTGCCTGCGGCGCCGGAGACCAAGGTCGAGCTCGACGTGTCCGATATCTGGCGGCGCGCCGACGTGCCGGATCCGGCGCATCCCTATCTGGCACGATACGGCCTGCCACCGCAGCACCTGCGCCAAATCGGTGATCATCTGGTCGCGCCGCTGGGCCGCCCGAGATGGGTCGATGATCGGGCTGCGGCGTGTCGATCCTCACGGAGCCGAGGATGTCTATCCCGCAGTGGGGGGCTCTGCCTGCTTCGTTCTGGAGCATAACGCTCCCGCAAGGACGATCATTGTTCAGGGTTCGGTTGCGGACGCGCTTGCAATTCATGCGTCTACCGATGCGCGGGTCCTCCAGGTGTCGTTCGCGACGCGCTGAAACTCCACGTCCAGCTGTCGATCGACCGTCCGGCAAGACCGGTCCTTGTTGCCTTTTCCTCTGGCGAGGTAGCGGCAGCTTTGTCGCCTGTCGGGGAGCGGCTTGCCTACGGACTGGCCCCACCGCCGGGTCTCACATGGGCCGAGCTTCATGCCCGCTCAGGTCCCACAGGTGTGGCCTCCTGGCTGGACGATCCTGCTCTTATCTTTGGGGGTGCGACACTGCCAGACCACCTGGTCGTTCGGGTAGCCGGCACGTGGATCTGCTTTGAAGGCCAGTGTTCGCCGCGCCTGGGAGGGGCCGTTGCCGCCATTGCCCTGGCGCATGACGAGAACAAGCAGGACTGGCAGCGCGTGATCTATATGCGCGACCGGGACTGTAGCGACCGTTTTCTCTTCGTGCCCGAGCATCTGTTCTGGCAGAACCCGAACAAGGTAGCCGCCGCCCTCATCAATGCCGGCTTCGAGTTTGGTACCGGCTGTACCGACCGCCTTGTTCGCGGACTGCTGCAGACCTCGGTCGAAAAGCGCCTTGTCGTGGTGACCCGCCCGGGCTGGCGCGGAACGCATTATGTCGGATCGGGCGGCACGATCGGGCCGCGATCTCCCCACATTCCCGTACTGGCTGGGTCCGTGGGAACAGCACCAGCAATATCGGCTGACCGACTGGACCTATGGCGGCGTGATGTCGGCAGGTATGCGGAGGGCAATAGTCGCCTGACTGCGGCCCTGGGAATTGCCCTGGGCGGGGTCGCAATTGGCCTTTTCGACGGGCAGCTTGGCATTGGTCTGCACCTGAACGGTCCCTCGAGCCTGGGCAAGACCACGGCGCTTCGGGTCGCGGCATCAGTCTACGGCCCCGCACATCAGGAGGTCAGGTCCTGGAGGGCAACGGAAAATGGTCTTGAAACGCTGGCGGTTCGCCATCACCATCGCAGCCTGATCCTCGATGAACTGGCGCAGATCAGGCCCGAAGCGGCGGCTCAGGCGGCGTATCTCCTTGCAAACGGTTCGGGTCGGCAACGAGCCAGCGGTTCCGGGCGCGCGCGGCCGGCCGGACTTTGGCAGTTGACCTTCCTGTCAAGCGGCGAAATCTCTCTCGAGCAGAAGGTGGCGGAACGATTTGGGGCGCCTCAGGTGCGCGAGGGGCAGGCGGTAAGATTGATCGACCTGCCGGCCGATGCCGGTCGTAACCAAGGCATTTACGAAGACCTGCACGGCTTTGCCGATGGCGCCGCACTGTCCGATGCCCTCAACCAGGCGACCGAGGCGAGCATGGGCGACGTCTCTGATGAATTTGCCAAAGCCATAGCCGACGACGTCGAACAGGCTCGTGCTTTCCTAGGCACAGAGCAGGCGCGCTTCGTCCGCAGCAACCTCCCCGATGAGGCTGACGGCATCGTCCGAAGGGTATATTCCAATCTGGGCTTTCTGGCTGCCGCCACCGAGCTTGCGACACGCAAAGGAATCCTGCCGTGGAGGCCAGGCAGCGGTCACATGGGCATTGGTGTTTGTGCACGAGCCTGGCTTTCTATCTGGCGTTGGCGGTCCGGGACCATCGATCTCTTCGCACTTGCGAGACAGTGGCTGGTCGCGAATAGGAACAGCCTGACATCATGGGAACTGGCGGCGCGGGCGGCCGATGAGGCTGGCTATTATTGCCCGAGACGAGGCACGGTCTACCTGAACGCTGGGGGGTGGCATCGTTTATGTGGCGAGGCCAGCTCCGCGCAGGTCCAGGAGGCCCTCAAAGCAGCCGGCGCCTTCCGGTACACGAACGCCCGTCCGCCCAATGGCAAGTCGGCCAAGTTCTATATCATCGACAGCGGCATCGTCTGTGCTGGAAGCAGCGAAAGATAACAATAGTAACAAAGCGGCGTCGGCGACCGCTTTGCGCGGACATCTCGCGGTGGTGTTACCAGTGTTACCTGTTACTCATGGAGCCGACAGAAGGCGGCCGAATGGGGACGGTCGACGACGAGGACCTCGATCAAAGCAACCTACAACGCTACGTCATGGCGATTGAACGCGAGGTGGGGAAAAGCAAGGTCAAGCTTGGCCGCCGATATCTCAGAGACCAAAGCGCCGTTGTTGTAGAAAGCCACGGCGTCAGGGTGGCAGACCTTGGCGGCGGCGGGGTCCCTGCATAATGTCGCCGTGGCGCTTGACACAGCCGCCGACCGCATCGCCGTCCAATCCGCGCTGCCGCGGCGGATCGTCAACTCATGGACTCAGCGCGGTGACCTTGGGGTGTCGCACCATGACTTCGGCGGCGAGATGGCATGCTTGGCCTGCCTACACCTTCCAAACGATGCCACGCCCAGCGAGGATCAGGTCGTTGCACAAGCACTGGGTCTCGAGGACCGGATCATGGACGTTGTGAGGCCAATGCTTCATAATGGTGCGCCGGTCTCCAAGGACTTAATGCAGAAGATTGCAGGGAGGCTGATGGTTTCGGTAGAGCCGCTCCTGCCCTTTGTCGGTCAGCCGCTCCGCAATTTGTACCAGCGGGCGATTTGCGGTGGTGTCGTCTTCGAGCTTATGGGAGGCGGCAAGCCCGTGCACGTCGAGGTGCCGATGGCCTTCCAGTCGGCCATGGCAGGCATCATGCTCGCGGCGGAGATCGTGAAGGTCGCCGGCGGCAACCCTCCAGCATGGACCACCGTAAAACTTAACCTGCTTCGCACGATGCCTAGAGACTTAATAACCGAACGTCGCAGGAAGGATCAGCTCGGGCGCTGTATCTGTCAGGACTCAGACTACGCTAACGCCTACAGGACTTTGTACTCCTGAAAGCACCGTCGCGGGCGGTGCCCACTGACGTTTTCGCTACGGGCCCGTATGCGGTTCTTTCAGATCTCTCCGCGAAGCAACGTGCGCTTTCGGGAACTGGGAAGTACCTACCCGACGACCGCAATCAAGGAAGATGGCGAAGTTATCATCGACGCCGAGGGCAAGCGCATCGTCTGATCTGCGCAATATCGTTCCCGCCGCCTTCGAAGTGCCTGAGTTGTCGCGGCTGATCGCCCCGGAGCTTCAACACAAGCCGCGCATTCTGATGCTTTACGGCTCCTTGCGAGAGCGCTCCTATAGCCGTTTGCTGACGCTAGAAGCCCAGCGGCTCCTCGAAAGCTTTGGGGCGGAAGTTCGGATTTTCCATCCACACGGCCTGCCTCTTCCCGGCGACGCGCCGGACGACCACCCGAAGGTGCAGGAATTGCGGGAGGCGATGGTCTGGTCCGAGGGCCAGGTGTGGACGAGCCCTGAGCGCCATGGCGCCATGAGTTCCGTACTGAAAGCCCAGATCGACTGGATACCGCTTCCGGGCGGCGCCATCAGGCCGACGCAGGTGCGAACGCTTGCTGTGATGCAGGTTTCGGGCGGGTCGCAGTCGTTTAATGCGGTCAACCAGATGCGTATTCTCGGCCGCTGGATGCGTATGGTGACGATCCCTAACCAAAGCTCTGTGGCCAAAGCCTTTCAGGAGTTTGAGCCAGACGGTCGCATGAAACCGTCATCCTTCTACGATAGGGTGGTGGACGTCATGGAAGAACTGGTCAAGTTTACGCTGATCAACCGTGGCGTTTCCGGCTATCTCACCTCCCGCTACAGCGAACGCAAAGAGGCCGCGGCCAAACTCGAGGAGCGGGTCGGCTTCAAGGCGATCTGACACGACATGACTAAATCGACCCAATCCAACGCCGGCGCTATCTGGGCGCTGGGTGTGACACAGATCATCGGGTATGGGACGCTCTACTACAGCTTCTCTATCCTGGCGCCGGGTATTGCCGAGGAATTCGGCATTGCCGTCGAGTGGGTTTATGGGTCGATTTCCCTGGCGCTTCTGGCAGGCGGGCTGATCTCTCCTTATGCTGGGGGGCTCGCCGACAAACATGGCGCTGCCCTTGTACTGTCGATCGGGTCGGTTGCTGCGGCGGTATCACTTGTCGTCTGTGGTCTTGCCGCCAACGCTTCGGTCTTTCTTGCTGGGCTGACCCTCGTCGAACTCGCCTCCGCCTTCGTGCTCTATTCGATAGCCTTCGCTCTTCTCGCACAGACGACCGGATCCCAGGCTCAACGAAGCATCACCTATCTGACGCTGATCGCCGGATTTGCGTCGACCATCTTCTGGCCGTTGACCACGTGGATGCTGCAGGGACTAAACTGGCATCAGGTCTATTTTGTCTTTGCCTGCATGCACGTTCTCGTCTGTCTGCCGCTGCATCTCTGGCTCACCCGCTTTGCGCGCATTGCGGCTCAGAGAACATCGGAGGAGAGCGCGACGCCGACCGTGGAGGCGAGAGGCGCCAGCAATTTCATTTTCGTTCTGGTCGTGCTCGGCTTCTCGCTTGCCGGCTTCGTCTCGGCGGCAACGCTTTTTCATATCGTGCCGATGCTCGGTCTGCTGGGGCTCGGCGGCAGCGGCGTGCTCGTCGCCACCCTCTTCGGACCTGCACAGGTTGCGAGCCGCCTCATCAACATGGCCTTTGGCAAGGATCTCCCTGCGCCGACGTTGGCGGTAATTTCGTCCGTGCTCATGCCGGCGGCACTCATTGTGCTGGTACTGACCGTTCCCGCGATAGCCGGTGCTATTGCCTTCGCCATCATCTTCGGTCTTGGAAGCGGGCTCTTCAGCATTGTTTCCGGCACGTTGCCGCTGGCCCTGTTCGGCAAGTCGGGGTTCGGGAAGCGCCTGGGCTGGATCAGCCTCGGTCGACTCGGCGTTTCGGCCGTTGCGCCATTCGCGCTCTCCGTGGCTCTCGGAGCGATTGGCCCCAAGCCTTCGGTGTGGGTCTTGGCCGGTGCAGGCTTGGCGTGCGTGGCGGTTTTCGGTGAAATCTGGCGGCGGGCAAAGGTCGCCGCCGCACCGGCGGGTCTATCTCAGCCGGCCTGACAACCGCGAATCTATGCCGATGGATGACCATCCAACGATTGCCCAATTCACCGTACGACGAGCTGGTATCGACCCCGTTTCGGCCTTCCAAAGCGGGGTTCCAAAAATCTCGAAAGCCGACATTCGGCCTAGTGGACCGGCCTCCAATTCCACGAGCTCAATTTACTTCGTCGTGCTCCACAGTGCCGCTGCAAGAGAGGGTACGGTCATCGCCTCCAGAGGCGGTGGTGTCGATGCTGACGATGCGCCAGAATGTAGTACCAACCTTGGTGATGAGCATCGAGCGCGCCAGGCTTCGCTGTCGAAGGTGCCGTCCGCGCGCAGCACGCCCGGTGTTTGCGTTTGGTTGAAATCTCCGAACGTCATCGTGCCCGCGACGCCAGCCTTGAGTGCCCGACGGTAGGTCACCAAGTCGGTGACGCCGACAACCTCATCCGTCCTTCTCGGTCTAGAAAGAAGCGGATTGACCAGATCTGCGTGATTTTCAATGCGCGCTTGGCGCCAACCTGTCTGCCCGCATTCCAGGCAGGCCTCCTTGCAGCAGCGGGATCATACTGTGAGATACCCATTACATTTCTCCTGTGGCCGAAGCGGCCGCAGGAGAAGCGTTATTGACCAGCCCAGCGTTTGCGCAGTCTCACCTACGCGATCAGCCGGTACCCCACGCCGGGTTCGCTCAACAGATGCGCCGGAGCCTTGGGGTCTGATTCCAATTTCGAACGCAGCTGGGCAATGACGACGCGGAGGTATTGCACGTCGTTCTGGTGTGCAAGACCCCAGACCTGCGTCAGCGCCTGCCGGTGGGTCACCACCTTGTTGGCATTGGCCGCAAGCAGGGCAAAGAGCTCGAATTCCTTGGGCGTGAGATGCACTTCCACGCCATCGACCAGAACGTGCCGGTGCTCGATGTCCAGCACGATATTGCCGAAGCGCTGCTCTGCCGGGACCGGCTCGGCCGAGCCCGCACGGCGCAGGGCCACGCGGATGCGGGCCAGCAATTCGCCGATGCCGAAGGGTTTTTCGACATAGTCGTTGGCGCCGAGGTCCAGCGCGGTGATCTTTTCGGTTTCCTGGTCGCGGGCGGAGAGGACGATGATCGGCACATTCGAGAAGGCCCGGACCTCTTCGATGACCGATTTGCCGTCGCCATCGGGCAGGCCGAGATCGAGCACGATCAGGGCCGGCGCTCGGGTGGCGGCAAGGCGGCGGGCCTCGGTCGCTGTCGCGGCGGTCTCTACATCGAAGCCGGCTGCGATCAGGGCGGGCTTCAGGAAGCGTTGAATCTGCGGCTCGTCATCGACAACCAGGATGCGCGGCAGCATCAGGCGGATTTCCGGGCGAGCGGCAGGCGCAGGGTGAAGCGCGTCCCGCGCTTGCGGATCGCGGGGCTCGTGGCAGTGATCGTGCCGCCCATGGCGGTCATCAGGCCACGGGCGATGGAGAGGCCAAGCCCGGTGCCGGCCGGACGGCCATCGCCCTTGGCGCGCCGGTAGAACTTCTCGAAGATACGCTCGAGGTCGGCTGGGGGAATGCCCTTGCCCTGATCGGTGACTGCAATGCTCACCATGCCCTCGTCCTCGCGCGCATAGATGGTCACCGGCTGGCCGGCGCCGCCATATTTATGCGCATTGTCGAGCAGGTTGAACAACACCTGTTCGAGCAGGGCCGCATCGCCCTGCGCGTCAGGGAGCTCCGAGGCAATGCTGCGTTCGATGCCGAGATCGGGATGAACCTTGAGAACCCGCGCCACGCTCGCATCGATTATCGCGGCCACGTCGATCGGATCGCGCCTTGCCTTCATCATGCCCGCTTCGATGCGGGTCATATCGAAGAGATTCGCAACGAAGCGATTGAGCCGGCCGGACTCTTCCTCGATGGAGAGCAATAGGTCGTCGCGGCTGGCGGCTGGCATCTTTTCACCCAGCTGACGTAACGTGGTCACCGCGCCGGTGATGGACGCCAGAGGCGTCCTCAGATCATGCGAGAGCGAGGAGAGCAGGGCCGCCTGCACCTTCTCGCCTTCACGGGCCACCGAGGCCATGGCGCTTTCCTTATTGAGCCGGGCGCGGTCGAGGGCGATGGCGGTCTGGTCAAGCAGAGCGGTCCATGTGCGTTCTTCCTCCGCTGCCAGCGGTGTGTCGCCGGGTCCCATGACCAGTCCAGCCACACCAAGAAGGCGCTGGGCCGAGGTTACGGGACGGAAAAGATACCGGACCTGCGGCAGGGTGCCGGTGAGAAAACCCGCCGGCTCCTTCTTGTCGAAAGCCCAGCGGGCGGCAGTCATGTCGGTGACGTCGAGCAACTGGTCGGGCGGCCATGCGGCGGCCAGCGTCAGTTCTCCATTCTCATCGGGTGTGAGCATGACCGCGGGCCGGGCGAGGCTGGCATGAAGATGGCCGACGGCGGCGTCGAGCACACTGTCGCGGCCATGGGCACCTGAGAGTTTCCGCGAGAAATCGAGCAGGGCCTGGCTCTGCCGCGCCTGCTGGCGGGCCAGTTCCATCTGCTCGCGTAACCGTGCCGCGAGTTGGCCGGCGGCCAGCGCCACGGCGATGAAGATCACCAGCGACAGCACTTCCTGCGGCTGCGCCACGGTCAATTCGCCGGTCGGTTCGATGAAATAGAAATTGTAGGCGAAGAAGGACAATACGGCCGCCAGCAGCGCCGAGAACCGGCCCGCAATGACGGCCGACAGCAGCACCGCCACGAGATAGAGCATGGAGAGGTTCTGCAGAGCGATGAGCGCGTTGATTCCCAAACCAAAGAGCGTTGTCGCCCCCACCGAGACGATGGGAAGGCCGAGCGCCATTGCCCATTCGGGCAAGGAAAGCCGGTGGCGGGATCGCCGGAAGGCCGGCGTGGATTCCCCGGGCACCACATGGACGCCGATCTCGCCCGCCTGCCGCAACAGGGCGTCGGGCAGCGAGCGGCCGAACCACCGCCTTCTCCTGGGCCTACCCACGACGATCTGGGTGATGTGTTCGCGCCGCGCCAGACGCAGGATAGCCTCGACGAAATCCCCCGCCGATTCCCGCCGGGCCTCTGCGCCCAGGCGCTCGGCAAGGCGCAGGGTCTCGTCAAGCCGCGCGGCATCCGCCTCATCCGGCAGGGGCGCCGCGGGGCGGCTCAACGACACGACCAGCCAGCGCGCATTGAGTCCAGATGCCAGACGGGTCGCGACCCGGACGACCTTTTCGGACATCTCGTCCGGTCCGACACAGACCAGCAGCCGCTCGCCGGTGGCCCACGGCCCCTCGACCGCACTCTGGCGCAGGAAATCCACCATCTGGTCATCGACCCGGTCGGCGGCGCGGCGCAGGGCGAGTTCCCGCAGCGCCGTCAGCGTCGCCGGCTTGAAGAAGCCGTCGATCGCGCGCTTGGCATTATCGGGCAGATAGACCTTGCCGGCATTGAGCCGGTCGATCAGCTCGGCGGGCGGAATATCGACGAGGATGACCTCGTCGGCGGTCTTCAGCACAATATCGGGCACCGTCTCGCGCACCGGCCCCCCGGCAATGCGCGCGACGAGGTCGGACAGGCTTTCGAGGTGCTGGATATTGAGGGCAGTCCAGACATCGATGCCGGCCCCGATCAGCTCGGCAATATCCTGGTAGCGCTTGGGGTGGCGCGAACCCGGCGTATTGGTGTGCGCCAGTTCATCGACGATCAGCAGCGCCGGCCGGCGCACCAGCGCCGCATCGAGGTCGAATTCGCCATAGGGCCCGCCATCGTTCTGCCGCGGCAACACTTCGATGCCCTCGGCAAGCCGGGCCGTGTCGCCGCGGCCGTGGGTTTCGACGAGGCCGATAACCACGTCGATCCCCTGCGCCATGAGGCCCCGCGCCCGCTCCAGCATGGCATAGGTCTTGCCGACGCCGGGCGCCGCGCCCAGGAAGACGGTGAGCTTGCCGCGGCTTTCGCGGGCGGCAAGCTCCAGCAGGGCCTCTGGGTCGGGCCGCTCTTTTTCGGTCAGGCGGGGCATATCAGTTCCCGAGAGGGGCGGCCTCGTCCAGCGCAAGGTTGAGGCGCAGCACGTTGACGCGCGGTTCGCCGAATATACCTAGCGCCGGCCCTTCCGTCACATCGGCCAGCACGGCTTCGATAACCGAAGGCTCGACACCCCTCGAACCGGCCACGCGCGCCACCTGGCTCACGGCATATTGCGGGCTGATATGGGGATCGAGTCCCGAGCCGGAAGCGGTCGCGGCGTCGGCGGGAACCGGCCCGCCGCCCAGCGCCTCAACCGAAGCTGCCGTCCGCTCGATAAGCTCCTTTCCGGTCGGCCCGATATTGGAGCCGGTCGAGGCCCCGGCATTATAGGGTTCCGGCCCCGTCGCCGAGGGCCGCGGCCAGAAATAGCCGTCGCCTGAAAAATTCTGGCCGATGAGGTCGGAGCCGATGATGATCCCGTTCCGCTCTATCCGGCTGCCATTGGCCTGGCCGGGAAGGGCCGCCTGCGCCGCGCCGGTGATGGCGAGGGGATAGAGCAGACCCGTAACGGCCGAGAGCAGCACGGTGAGGACGATGGCGGGGCGAAATTGGTCAAGCATTTGTGGCCTCCTAGATGATGCCGAGAGCGGTCACGGCCATATCGACCAGCTTGATGCCGATAAAGGGAGCGACAAGACCCCCGAGGCCATAGATGAGCAGGTTGCGGCCGAGCAGCGCGGCGGCGCCGACTGGGCGATATTTGACGCCACGAAGCGCCAGCGGGATCAGCGCCACGATGATGAGGGCGTTGAAGATCACCGCCGACAGGATCGCCGATTGCGGCGATCTCAGGCCCATGATGTTGAGGGCGCCAAGTTCGGGATAGGTCCCCAAGAACAGAGCCGGGATGATGGCGAAATACTTGGCCGCGTCATTGGCGATCGAGAACGTTGTCAGCGCACCGCGCGTCATCAGGATCTGCTTGCCGATCTCGACGATCTCGATGAGCTTGGTGGGGCTGGAATCGAGGTCCACCATATTGCCCGCTTCCCGCGCCGCCTGGGTCCCGGATTGCATGGCGACGCCGACATCGGCCTGCGCCAGAGCGGGCGCGTCATTGGTGCCGTCGCCGGCCATGGCGATCAGGCGCCCGCCGGTCTGCTCCTTGCGGATGAAATCGAGCTTCTGCTCGGGCGTGGCTTCCGCGAGGAAATCGTCGACCCCGGCCTCCGAAGCGATGGCGGCAGCGGTAACCGGATTATCGCCGGTGACCATGACGGTGCGGATGCCCATGGCCCGCAGCGCCGCGAAGCGTTCCTTGATGCCGGGCTTGACCACGTCCTTGAGATGGATGACGCCCAGCAGCCGATCGGCCTCCGCCACCGCCAGCGGCGTACCGCCTGTGCGTGCAATGGCATCGACGGCCTTGTTGAACGCGCCGCTCGCCTGGCTCTTGTCGATACCGACAAAGCGCAGCACCGCATCCACCGCCCCCTTGCGGACGCGCCGTCCATCGATGTCGATGCCGGAAATACGCGTCTGGGCCGAAAACGGAATGGTCGTCGTGCCGTTCGGTGCGGCAGACGGCGGGGCGAGGCCGAAATCGGCCTGTGCCAGCGCGACGATGGAACGGCCTTCGGCGGTTTCGTCGGCAAGGCTGGCCAGCAGTACGGCTTCGGCGAGGTATTTTTCGCTGACGCCATCGACCGGCAGGAATTCGGACGCCATGCGGTTGCCGAAGGTGATGGTGCCGGTCTTGTCGAGCAGCAGAGTATCGACGTCGCCCGCGGCCTCCACGGCCCGTCCGGACGTGGCGATGACGTTGAACCGGATCAGCCGATCCATGCCGGCAATGCCGATGGCCGAAAGGAGCCCACCGATCGTGGTGGGGATCAGCGTCACCAGCAGCGCTGCCAGCACCGCAACCGACAGGTCGGTGCCCGAATAGAGCGCGAGGCCGTAAAGCGTCACCACCGCGATCAGGAACACCAGCGTCAGGCCGGAAAGCAGGATCGACAGCGCGATCTCGTTCGGTGTCTTCTGCCGCTTGGCGCCTTCGATCAGGGCAATCATGCGATCGACGAAGGTTTCGCCCGGCTTGGTGGTGATGCGCACCTTGAGCCAGTCCGAGATCACCTGCGTGCCCCCGGTAACGGCCGAGCGGTCGCCGCCGGCCTCGCGGATCACCGGCGCGGATTCCCCGGTTATGGCGCTTTCATTGACCGAGGCAATGCCCTCGATCACTTCGCCATCGCCGGGGATGAGGTCGTTGACCTCGACCAGCACCACGTCGCCGACCTTGAGTGCGGTGGCGGGAATGACCTCGCTGCCGCGATTGTACTTTTGGTCGGGAAAGAGCAGCTTTTTGGCGAAAAGATCGGTCTTGCTGCGCTTAAGGCTCTCCGCCTGCGCCTTGCCCCGGCCCTCGGCGACGGATTCGGCGAAGGTGGCAAAGAGCACGGTGAACCAGAGCCAGAGCGCGATCTGGCCGGTAAAGGCCGGCGCCCCGGCGCCGCCCGTGAGGTCCCCCACAAAGAGGACGGTGACAAGGACCGCGACGATTTCGGTGACGAAGATCACTGGATTGCGGACCAGCTGGCGCGGGTCAAGTTTCAGCACGGCCTCGCGCAGGGCCGGCACCATAATGGCCAGGTCCAGCATGGAAATGGGTTTGGTGGTCGTTGACATGATGATTTCCTAAAAGCTCTGGCCGGCAAGCATCACGAAATGCTCGACGATCGGCCCTAGAGCCAAAGCTGGGAAGAATTGCAGCCCCCCGAGGATGAGGATGATGCCGATAAGGAGGCCCACGAAGAGCGGCCGATCGGTGGGGAAAGTGCCCGAGGAGACAGCGATGCGCGGCTTCTTTACGAGCGCGCCGGCAATGGCGAGCACGGGCACAAGATAGGTGAACCGGCCGAGCAGCATGGCGATGCCAAGCGTCGTATTGTACCAGGGCGTATTGGCCGTGAGGCCGCCAAAGGCCGAGCCGTTATTCCCTGTCGCCGACGTGTAGGCATAGAGAATTTCGCTGAGCCCGTGCGGGCCGGGCGTAAGGATCGAGCTGACGCCGAATTCGGCCACGGCCGAGACAGCGGTGAAGCCGAGGATCGTCAGCGGCAGGATGAGCACGGCCAGCATGGCCAGCTTCATCTCGCGCGCCTCGATCTTCTTGCCGAGGAATTCGGGCGTGCGCCCGACCATCAGCCCCGCCACGAAGACGGCGAGGATGGCAAAGACCACAAGGCCACAGAGCCCCGAACCGACGCCGCCCGGAAGCACTTCGCCGAGCTGGATCAGGAACATCGGCACGAAGCCGCCCAGCGGGGTCAGCGAGCCATGCATGCCGTTGACGCCACCATCGGAGAGGCCCGTCGTGACGGCGGCATAGAGCGCCGTCATGGCGTGGCCGAAGCGGACTTCCTTGCCTTCCATATTGCCGAGCGCCGGATCGACGCCCACTGCCGTCAGCAGCGGATTGCCGAATGTCTCGGCCCAGTAGATGGCGCCCGTTCCGACGACCAGCATGATGACCGTGACCGAAATCAGCGCCCAGCCCTGCCGCCGGCTGCCCACCATCTGCCCGAAGGCATAGACCAAAGCTGCCGACACCGAGAGCATGGCGATGATGTTGAGATAGTTGGAAAAGATGTTCGGATTCTCGAACGGGTGGGCGGCATTGACGTTGAAGAAGCCGCCGCCATTGGTGCCCAGCTGCTTGATTGCCTCCTGGCTCGCGACGGGGCCCGTGGCAATAATCTGCTGCGCGCCCTCGAGCGTCGTCGCGACGAAGCTCGCGTCAAGGCTCTGCGGCAGGCCAAGGGCGACGAAGGCCAGGGCAACGACGATTGCCAGCGGCAGCAGCACATAGAGCGTGGCGCGGGTCAGATCGACCCAGAAATTGCCCAGCTCGTTGACGCCGGAGCGGATGAAGGCGCGGGTCAACGCCATGGCGGCGGCCATGCCGGTGGCGGCGGAAACGAAGTTCTGCACCGTCAGGCCCAGCATCTGGCTCAGATGACTCATGGTGGTTTCCCCGCCATAGCTCTGCCAGTTGGTATTGGTCACGAAGCTCGCGGCCGTATTGAAGGCGAGATCGGGCGAGAGCGCCGGAAAGCCCTGCGAGTTGAGCGGCAACAGATGCTGCAGGCGCAGGATGGCATAAAGGGCGAGGAACCCGAAAATGCTGAACAACAGCACGCCCAGCGCATAGCCGAGCCAGGTCTGCTCTCTGTCCGGGCGGACGCCGGCAAGAGCATAGAACCCGCGCTCGACGGGGCCGAGTACGGGGGTAAGGAAAGTGCGTTCGCCGGAAAAGACGCGGGCCATATAAAGGCCGAGCGGCTTGACCAGCACGAGGACCGCGACCAGCACCAAGCCGATCTGCAGCCAGCCGATAAGGGACATGATGGCTCCGAAGGTCAGAATCGCTCGGGCGCCAGCAGCGTCACCACGAGGTAGACAGCCAGCGCGATTGCGACGATAAAGGAAATGATGAGCATGGCGACGCTCACAGCCGGTCGAGCGCCGCGGCATAGATCGCCAATGCGATCAGCGTGCCGGCGCCGAGCAGGATAAAGGCAAGATCAAGCATGAAAGCCTCCAATTGAGGCTCCCCCATTGCACCCGGCAGGCATCAGCGTTCCATACGGAATGGACGGATTGCGCATAAGGATTTCATAAGGGGTCCCGTCTGGCCGGAGAGTCGGCGAACCCACCATCACGACGCACGTATCAAATGTCCGCTTTCCAGAAAGGGCGTAGTCCAATTTGAATGTCTGGAATGGGGCGCATTGCGGAGAGGCCGCTGTCGTCAGGCTATTCCGATGCGTCAAAGCGAGTGGCAAAAGCTCCGACTCGCGCAGTGCTGGGAACTGAGGCCTCGTCAGGCCTGTGATCAACACGCGGCCTACAATCCCAGAACCATTTTGACCCCGGTGGCACCGAGGAAAACCATGATCGTGCGGTCGAAGGCCTCGCGGCTGAGTTTGCCGCTGGCCCATTGGCCGACAGGCATGAAGACCAGAATGGGAATAAGGGCGAGCATCCCCTGCAGGAGCCAGTCGGCCTGCATGACGCCGGCAATCCAGAGCGAGGGCAATTGCACCACCGAGAAAAGCAGGAACATGGCTGAGACGGCAAAAATGTGCGTGGCGCGGCCCAGGGTCATGGCGTGGATGAAGGTCACGCCAACGGGAGAGGAAATGCCGGTCGCCCCCTGCAGTATGCCCGCTGCGGTGCCCGCGACAGGGGCCAGGCGGCGCGCGTGCGGCGGGCTCAGCATCCAGTGCGGCCTGGCAAGGCGCATCGCGACATAGGCGATCAACAGAAAGCCCAGCGCCTGGACCAGCACGCGCTCGGGCAGACTGGTCAGCGCAAGGGTGCCGATCCCGATGCCCAGCGCGCCGGCAATCAGGAACCAGGGCATGAAGCCAAGATGAATACCCCGCATTTCGGCGCGAAAGCGCCAGACCTGCCAGACATTGGTAACGATGAGCGGAATGGTCATCAGTCCCACGGCATGCTGCAGGCCGAAGGCCGAGGTCAGAACGGGCAGGGCAATCAGCGGCAGGCCCATCCCCGTGGCGCCCTTGACGACGGCGCCGGCCGCCAGCGCCGCGATCATGATGACAATCGAGAAAAGCTCCACAGCTGCTCCAACCCACTGTTTGGTTCATGGTGCTTCGTCGCTTCGTCCAGTGCAATGGCTATCCTTCAGCAGCATCAAGAAAAAAACTAGCCGACAAAAATAGCCGGAATAACTGGCTGGTTACTTAATTGTTGACTCAGTCGCCTGTGCGCCTCAGTCTTGCGGTGCGGGCACCGGAAATATCCGGGCACCGTGCAAGGGAGGAAACACGATGAACAGACGCATGCTGTTTGTCCTGGCTGGCGGCGCATCGGCGTTGCTGCTAGGCACGTCCTTGACTGCCGCACAGGAGTGGAAGCCCGATCGGCCGATAAACCTGATTGTTCCCTGGGGAGCCGGCGGATCAACCGACCAGGTCACCCGCGTGACCGCTCCGATCCTGGCCGGGGCGCTGGGTGTCGATGTGGTTGTGGTGAACCAACCGGGGGCGTCGGGCGCCATCGGTACCCAGGAAGTGCTCAACGCTCCGCGCGACGGCTATACCTGGACCGCCAATGCCATTGCGAACAACGCCACCTATTCGGTCTCGGGCCTGCTCGAAGGCACCGACATCGATGACTGGCACATCTACCTCTCTGTCGCCAACGTTCCGGTTGTCAGCGTTCCCGCCGACAGCGAGTTCACCGATTTCGGCAAGTTGCTGGAGGCCCTCAAGACCCGTGGCCAGGAAATCACCGTAGCCACAGCCGGCGTGACCTCGTCGGGAGGCACGGCCATCGCGGCGCTTTCCGACGCTGCCGACGGCTTCCAGTACAACATGATCACCTATGATGGCGGTGGGCCTGCCGCCATAGCGACCGCCTCGGGCGAAGCAATGGTGACCACGCAGCTGGCGGTGGAGCAGACCGAACTCATCCGTGGCGGGCGCCTCAAGGCACTGGCGGTGCTCTCGGATCAGCCGCTGGTGCTCGACGGCGTCGAACCCATCCCCCCGATTACCGAGTGGATTCCGGGGATTGAATTGGCTCCCGACTATTTCGGCATCTTCATTCCGGCCGATGTGCCGCCCGAAGTGCTGGCCACGGTGGACAAGATCTGGGCCGACAAGGTGGTGAATTCGCCCGAGCTGAAGACCTATGCGGAAACGTTCGGTGCGGTGTTTGCTCCTTCCTATGGGGCTGAGGCGCGTGCGCTCGCCATGCCGGTCGTCATCCTTGAGGCCTGTTCTTCCGTGGCGCGCGGGGAGGCAGCCAATGATCCCTCGACCATTGGCATTGATTGCGAAACCCGGACGGAAGTCGGCCAGTAGGTTCGGCTATCGAAAATGATCATGTCTCCTCGGCGGTGACATCTGGTTGGGAGGAGAGGGGCCGCGAATGCGGCTCCCGCCGACCCAACGTCCTGCCGGGGAGCGTGCCGACGGCGACATCGAGGTCGCGAGGAAACTACAGTATGGACACGCCTCCTCCGGAACACAGCACCGGCGAAGCCATCCGCAACCGCGCCGATCTGCTCACTGCCATCCTGCTGGTGGCTCTCGGCATTGCGGTCTTCTACCTGTCCTGGACCATGCCGCGGCTCGAAAACCGGCATATTCACCCAGCGACCATTCCCGGTCTCGTGCCGCTTTTTCTCTCGGTGGCACTGACCATCTGCGGAGTGCTTCTCGGCCTGCGTTCGGCTCGCGCCGAGGCGCCAGGCGGCTGGCAGGGGCTCGTGGCGCTCTATTCCACCCGGCAGGCCCTTCGCGTGCTGGTTGTCCTAGCGCTGGCGCTTTTCCATACCCTGGTGCTGGTCGGTTGGCTGCCTTTCTGGGCTGCCGCCATGATCTTCGTCTTTGCCTTCATCATGATCTTCGAAACCTGGCTTGCCGATGCTCCCGCAAATCCTCTGACCAGCCTCATCTGGGCAGTTTGCATCGCGATGGCGGGAGGCTGGGGCATCTTCTATGTCTTCGAACGTGTCTTCCTGGTGCGTCTGCCATGATGATCGTCAGTATCTGTTTGCCGAAGCCCGGCCTGGTCTCAGGAGCCTTCCATGTTTGACGGTTTGGTGCTTCTCGGCCAGGGCATCGGCCATTTCATGACGCCGGGCGCGCTTTTCAACGTTGTCTGGGCCACCCTGCTCGGCGTGGTCATTGGCATCCTGCCTGGCCTGACCGCGACGATGGGCGTAGCTCTCCTCGTGACGCTCACCTACAAAATGGCGCCCGATCAGGCCATCCTGACGCTCGTGTGCGTTTATCTCGGCGCCATATATGGCGGTAGCCGCACGGCCATCCTGCTCAATATTCCTGGCACGCCCGCCAATGCGGCTGCGACGCTCGACGGGCACCCGCTGGCTCAACAGGGCAAGGCGGGTCTCGCCATGGGCCTGGCGACCACCTCATCCACCCTCGGCACACTGGTGGGCATCTTCTTCCTCGCCATCATCGCGCCCTTCCTCGCCGAGACGGCGCTCAAGTTCGGCTCATACGAATTCTTCTGGCTGGCGCTGTTTGGCGTCATCATCTCGGGCCAGATGACCGGGAGCGACACCCCGCTCAAGGGCTATATCGCCGGCATTTTGGGCCTGCTCGTGGCCATGGTGGGTATGGAGACGCTGCATGCTCACCAACGCTTCACTTTCGGCATTTCGGCGCTGGGCGGCGGCATCGACCTGATCCCAGCCATGGTGGGCGCCTTCGGCCTTGCCGAAATCCTCTCGGCGATGAAGCGCAATGCGGTGGCCCATGTCGCCTCGGTCAATGATCGGGTGGTGCCCACCTTCCGAGAGATATTCCAGTACTGGCGCACGATCCTGCGTTCAGGGATCATCGGCACCTTTATCGGCATTGTCCCTGGCGTGGGAGAGGATGTGGGTTCCTGGACCTCTTATGCCGCGGCTAAGCGCGCCTCCAAGCACCCAGAACAGTTCGGCAAGGGAAGCCAGGAGGGCCTGATTGCCGCCGAAACCGGTGACAATGCCGTGGTTTCAGCGGCCATGATCCCTACACTGACACTGGCGCTTCCCGGTTCGGCGGCGGCGGCCGTGCTCATCGCAGCCATGTATATTCATGGCATCAGGCCCGGCCCGATGATCATGACCGAGAACCCCACTTTTCTCTATCAAGTCGTCGCAATGCTCCTGCTGGCTACACTCGCCAACCTGATCTTCGGCCTATCGCTAACCAAGCTGTTCATCCAGGTGCTGCGTGTTCCACGTCAACGCTTGATGGCGGTCATTTATGTCCTGTGTGTCGTCGGCTCGTTCGCCATCACCCAGCGCATGTTTGACGTCTATGTCATGCTCGCCTTTGGCATCATCGGCTTTGTCTTGCGTGAAATGAAATATCCCATGGCGCCCCTGGTGCTCGGTATTGTTCTAGGCGATCTGCTCGACCTCAATCTTCGACGCGGCCTCTTGCTGACCAACGGCGATCCCAGCCCGTTCTTCACGCGTCCCATCAGTGCGGCCATTTTCCTGGTGATCGTCTGCACGATTTTGATGTCAATTCCGTCGGTGTCGAAACGTCTAAGGCCCCTCTTCCGGCGAGGAGAAGCTCAAGCGTAGCCCTGCCTGTAGATAGAGGAGGCAAGCGAAGCTCAGGCCCGACAATAGCCCGTCAAAACCAACGACTGTTTTTGGGGAATCACGATGCTTATTTGGTCGACCGGAATGGGACGCAGTTGCCGTCCGGCAGATGCCGACCCCATTTAGGTCATTTCCAGGTGGCATCGCCTCTTTTTTGAAAACCGTCATTGTTCAGGAGCGGCTCGACACATTCCTGCAACAGCGACCTTGAGCACGAGGCCCCCCTACGCAGCTAGAACGGCGAACAGGCTGTGGATGTTGCCCTCCGGATCGGCAAAGAAGCCGGAAAAGTGTCCCCAGTGCTTCCTCGTGGGGCCGGCGATGGATCGCCCGCCATTCCCACGATGTAGTTAAACCGTTCGTTGACATCGTCTGTCGATGCACATTCGAAATTCAGCTCGAAAGCTTGGCCAGTGAACTGCGTGCGGTAATCAGGATGAGCGTGCGTATTGGGGCTCATGCCGATCCTAGAGAAGATGGCAAAGCGGACGCCTTCGCCTCCAAAGGCGACGTAGTCCTTCTCCGCGACGTCAACGCGAAGGCCGAGTGCGTCACGATAGAAGGTAGCGAGCTTCGCCACGTCATCTGCGAGCACAGTGACTCTCTCCAACCTAGCAATGGCGGCTTTGGTAGCGGTCAACGAGCAATCTCCAAATTCGTTTCCGTTTTGTTCTTCACAATCGCCGATTCGCGCTGTACGGCAACACGGTGGCTACTACAGTGAGGTTGGATACTTTAGAGCGCCCCGCACCAACCACTTCGCGGGACGGGTGCCCTCTTCGGCAGTATCCCGAATGATGATTGTCATGAGAACCAGACTAGTTGAGAGGAGCCGGACTGCGGGAGTCAACAGGGATCGTATGCTTCTGGTTTCTACGTACCCAAGGCCGACAGGCAGTAGACCCACCCCGACCTCGCCATTGTGGATCAAGGAAGCGGGCCCCCGAAAGCTGTCGGCAGCAGTCCGACCCCACAGCAGTCGCTAGCCTTTTTAACGCGAACGCCTAGAACAAGTCGTGGCCAGCTGGCGTGGACTAGTTGCGATAGGCGCGCCGTCTGTCCTATTCTGAGGTGCTGGCTAGGAGAATCAAATGCCCAGCCATCTTCCTCAAGCTCATGCTAATTTCTTGGAATGCGTCCACAATGCGGTTGCGTCCGACACGCGATTCAGCGCCCTCCTGATCGGTGGCTCATATATTCACGGCGGCCTGGACGAACATTCCGACCTGGATTTCGTCATCATCGTCAATGACGAAAGCTATGCCGACGTCATGGCGACGCGACTGGCTTTCGCCAGCGTTTTGCCCGATTTTATCACCGCCTTTACCGGCGAGCATGTCGGGGAACCGCGTCTGCTGATCTGCCTTTATAGTCCGCCGCTTCTCCATGTCGATCTGAAATTCGTACTGATATCCGACCTCGATCACCAGATCGAACGGCGCGCAGTCTTGTTTGCCAGGGACCGGGCAGAGATCGAATCCCGTATCCAGGCCGGAGATGTCGCATGGCCCAACCTTCCCTCGGAATGGTTCGAAGCGCGGGCCTGGATCTGGCTGCATTATGCGGCCACCAAGCTTGCTCGCGGCGAACTCTACGAAGCGATCGGTATGCTCGGCTTCTTCCGCGAACAGGTTCTAGGGCCGTTATTCTATCGCCGCGCCGGCAAGAACCAGCGGGGTGTCAGGCGCCTGGAGGCCCAGCGCCTCTGTACCACTATAGCACCGAGTGCCAGCAAAACGGACAGGAATAGCCCGGGCAGCGCTATTTCCCACTTTGCTTGATTGGTCGCGATGGGAGCGAAGACCGCGCAGAACAAGACGCCACCGACATTGCTCCGAGAATTTGAGCCAAGGTTCTCATGGTGCCACTGGCCATCGGTTCCTCCGTATCTGTATGCCTGTCACATATGATACTTGGCCATGACTCGCCGGGGATAATCGGGATAAGTTGGACAACGCGGGGGATTTCATGCGGCACTACCTCGACCGGTTTAGCACCACATTGATCGAGCAGTATAAGCTCTATAGCGGGTGTGCATCAGTGTCGAGGCGCCTCGATCGCCTCACGAAATCTGTTCCATTCGATGGCGAGGCCCACAAGCT
>DATMSG010000048.1:0-10082 GCA_035565515.1 Devosia sp. | reverse complement strand
AATTTTTCGCCGACCAGCGTCGCGTAGTCGCCGAACCAATTGGCGATGTCCCGGTTCATCCAGCCGCCGCGGTCCTGCAGGGCAGAGGGGAGATCCCAGTGGTAGAGCGTCGCATAGGGTTTCAGGCCACGCTCGAGCATGCCGTCGATCAGGCGGTCGTAAAAGTCGATGCCGGCCTGGTTGATGGCACCCGTGCCTTCGGGGATCAGGCGCGGCCAGGCGATCGAGAAGCGATAGGCGTCAAAGCCGCCATCGCGAATGAGATCGAGGTCCTGCGGCCAGAGTTCGTAATGATTGCAGGCATCAAGACCCGTATCGCCATTGTGGACATTGCCGGGGGTCGCCGAAAACGTATCCCAGATCGACTGGCCGCGACCATCGCGCTGACCGCCTTCGATCTGGTAGGCGGCGGTGGCGACGCCAAAGGTGAAGTCGGGACCAAAATCCTTGCGATCGATCGAAAACATAAGCCCTCCGCCGGGCATGGCGCCCTTGTTGGACTAGCCCGATAGCCTGTTCGGAAAAGCTATGCAATCGATTTCGGAAGGGGATTTCGGCGCGAAATGGGCCTAGAACGACGCCTTGCCGGCCGGCATGCCGGCGAGGAGGCGCCGGGCGATCAGGCGGTATGCGCCGGCCTCCGCGCCCTCTGGATCGGCCACCAAAGGCGGCACGCCGGCGTCGGACTTTTCGCGGATGGACATCACCAGCGGAATGGCGCCGAGGAAGGGAATGTCGAGGCGGGTGGCGGCCCTCTCGGCGCCGCCCGTCCCAAAAATGTCGTAGCGATTGCCAGTGTCGGGGGCGATGAAATAACTCATGTTTTCAATGAGCCCGAGGATCGGCACGGACATGCGGCGGAGCATGTCCACGGCTTTTTGCGCGTCGATCAGCGCCAGGTCCTGCGGGGTCGAGACCACAACGACGCCATCGACGATGGTCTGCTGGAAAAGGCCGATATGAATATCGCCAGTACCCGGCGGCAGGTCGATGACCAAAACGTCGAGATCGCCCCAATCGGTTTCGCGCAGCAATTGGCGCAAGCCAGAGGTCGCCATGGGGCCGCGCCAGACCACGGCCTGGCCGGGAACGAGCATGGCGCCGATCGACATGACCTTGAGGCCAAAGGCCTCGTGCGGCTGAAAAATGCCATCGTCGCGCAGCGCGGTGCGGTCTTCGATCCCCAGCAGTTTGGGCACCGAGGGACCATAGAGATCGGCGTCGAGCATGCCGACCTTGAGTCCTTCGGCGGCAAGGGACAGAGCAAGATTGACCGCGGTGGTGGATTTGCCGACGCCGCCCTTGCCCGAGCCGACGGCGATGATGCGACGGACGCCCTTTACGCGGGTCTTGCCCTGGGGCTGGGGAGAACCGTGAGAGAATTTGGGGCCGGCCTGCTTTTCCGAGGTGATGGAGACCATGACCTTGCGGCTGCCGGACAGGGTTTTGACCGCTTCGATGGCGGCTTCGCGGGCGGGGCCGAAGGCGGCTTCCATGCCCGGCGGAACGCCGATGGCGAAGGCCACGGCGCTGGGGGTGACGATGATTTCGGAAAGGCCGGAAAAGCTCGCGAGATCGCCGCCACCGGGCACTTCCACGGCGGTCAGGGCGGCTTTGATGCGGGCGGCGAGTTCGGTATCGGCCATGTCGGTCTCGTCAAATAAAAGACCTCACCCAGGCGGCGCGCGGGCGAGGTCTAAAAGCTGGTCCCGGAATTATCCAAGACCAATCAATGGATTGGATCGCTCCTTAGAGGATCGACTGGCCAGTGGCCTTCCAATCCTTGAGGAAGCCTTCGATGCCCGCATTGGTCAGCGGGTGGTTGGCCAGCTTCTTGATCACGTCCGGCGGGATGGTGGCGACGTCGGCGCCAGCCAGGGCGACTTCGGTCACGTGGTTGGGCGTGCGGATCGAGGCGGCGAGGATTTCGGTATCGAAGGCATAATTGTCGTAGATCTGGCGGATGTTCTCGATCAGTTCGAGGCCATCGATATTGATGTCGTCGAGGCGGCCGATAAAGGGCGAGATATAGGTCGCGCCGGCCTTGGCAGCGAGCAGGGCCTGATTGGCCGAGAAGCAGAGCGTGACGTTGGTCTTGACGCCCTTGTCCTTGAAATACTTGGTTGCCTTCAAGCCGTTAAGGGTCAGCGGCAGCTTGATGACGACGTTGGAGGCGATCTTGGCGAGGTGTTCGCCTTCGGCAACCATGCCGTCGAATTCGAGGCTGGCGACTTCGGCGGAGACCGGGCCGGGAACAATGGCGCAAATCTCGGCGATGACTTCCTTGAAGTCGCGGCCCGACTTGGCAATCAGCGACGGATTGGTGGTGACACCGTCGAGGAGACCGGTTTCATAGAGTTCCTTGATGGCGGCGGTGTCTGCAGTATCGACGAAGAACTTCATCGTTCCCTCCTAAAAAGCGTTTGTGTCCCGGCCAGTTAGCCAGATGCTAGTCCATGGCGGCGCGGGGCCGCAAGCGTATGCTTCAGCCTATGGCGCCAAGAAAGGCATCGGCGAGGTCGCCAACGCGATCTTCCGGGATGCCGGCGACATTGATGCGACTATCCCCGGTCATATAGACCCCGTTTTCGGCTTTAAGATGTTCGACCGCATCATTGCTGAGACCGAGCAGCGAGAACATGCCGCGGTGGTCGGCGACGAAGTCGAAATCGGTCGAATTGGAGCGCTCGCGGATCGCCTCTGCGAGTTTTTTCCGCAATGAAATCATGCGGTTACGCATCAGCGCCAGTTCGGTTTCCCACTCGGCGCGCAGCGCCTTGTCGTCGAGAATGGTGCGGATGATCTCGGCACCGTGATCGGGCGGCTGGGAATAGGCGCCGCGGATGATGTTGAGAAGCTGCGAACTTGTAATATCCGCACTTTTTTCGTCGCGGGCGACAAGGATGGCGGCACCGACACGCTCGCGGTAGAGCCCGAAATTCTTCGAACCCGAGAATGCTAGCAGAGCTTCGGGCACCGTGGATAGAATCTTGCGCGTGCCATAGGCGTCGGCCTCGATGCCATCGCCGAAGCCGAGATAGGCCAGGTCGATGAAGGGCAGCGCGCCGGTGCGCAGGAGGCTGGCAGCAACCTGGTCCCACTGCTCATTGGTGAGGTTGGCCCCGGTCGGGTTGTGGCAGCAGCCATGCAGCAGGACGACATCGCCGGCGCCCAGCTTATCAAGCGCGGCCAGCATTTCGGCGAATTTGACGCCGCGCGTTTCCGTATCGAAATAGGGATAGGTCGCAACCTTGAGGCCCGAATTGATGGCGATCGGGTTGTGATTGGCCCAGGTCGGATCCGAGACATAGACGGTAGCGCCGGGGCGGGCACGGTTGATGAGCTGCATCAGCACCCAGAGCGAGCCGGTGCCGCCCGGCGCCTGGGCGATGCGGACGCGGGAGAGATCGACCGAGCCGGCCAGAACGAGGTCGAGCACGGCGGTGCCGAAGCCCTTATTGCCGGCAATGCCCAGATAAGTCTTGGTTTTTTCGTTCGAAAGGATTTTCTCTTCGGCTTTGCGCACCGCGGTCATGACCGGGGTCACGCCCTTTTCGTCTTTGTAGACGCCGACGCCGAGGTCGATCTTGGTGGACCGCTGGTCAGCGGCAAACTCGCCCATGAGCGCAAGAATCTTGTCGCCAGGGGCCTTGGAGAGGGTTTCGAACATTTTTTCGGAAGTCCGGTGGGAAGGCGCCGTCTTTATAGGCGGCTCAGGGATTTTTGCAATCTGTTGGGACCTTGTCCGCGACACGAAACCTCGTGGTCGAACAAGCTCGCCATGAGGCTTCTATTGGGGTTTTCGCAGGGCCGATTTTTCCAGTTCGGCGATCAATTGCGGAACGATTTCAAAGAGATCGCCGATCAGCGCCGCGTCGGCGATTTTGACCAGCGGGGCTTCGGGGTCGGTGTTGATGGCGAAAATCTTCTTGGCGCCCTGGATGCCGGCGAGGTGTTGCAGCGCCCCGGAAATGCCGATGGCGATATAAAGGTCGGGGGCGATGATCTTGCCGGTCTGGCCGATCTGCCAATCGTTGGGAGCGTAGCCGGCATCCACCGCGGCGCGGGTAGCGCCGACGGCGGCGCCGAGAGTTTTTCCAAGCTTTTCAATGAGTTGAAAACCTTCGGCAGAACCGACGGAGACCCCGCCGCCGATCACGATCTGGGCCGTGGCGAGATCGGGCGTATCGCTTTCGGTGCGGTGGGCGGCGAGGAAGCGGGCGGCGGAAGTGACTGAAAAATCGAGGGTTTCAACCGGTGCGGCATTGCCGGAGACGGCGGGGCGGAAGGCCGAGGCGCGGAAGGTGAGAAGGTGTTTTTCCTGCGGATCGGTCAGCGTTTCCAAGGCGTTACCGGCATAGATGGGGCGGGTAAAGCGGTTGGGGCCGAGGATTTCGACTACATCGGTGACCGGCTGAATATCGAGCTTTGCGGCAAGACGCGGAATGACATCCTTGCCCACCGAAGAGGCGCTAGCGGTAACAGACTGATACCGTTGAGCCAGGTTTTCGAGGCAATTGGTTATGGATTCCGCGGTCTCTGCCGCTTTTACCACTTGGACTATCCGAACACCGGCGAGGCCCGCCGCGGCGGCAGCGATATTGCCGAGGTTCTCGGCGACAACAAGGAGGTCCACCGGGCCGAGTTGGCTCGCCGCAGCGACCAAGCGGGCGGTGGCGGGCGCGAGTTCGCCCTTGTCGTGATCGGCAAGCAGGAGAACCGACATCAGAGCGCCTCCATCTCGTTGACTTCGGCGGCAATGGCCGCGGCGAGGGCGGCGACGGAGCCGAGGGTCTTGCCGGCGGTGCGTTCGGCGGGCGGGGATATTTTTTCGACGGTGAGGCGCGGGGCGAGATCGACGCCGAATTCGGCAGCGGGGCGGATGGCGAGCGGCTTGGAGCGCGCCTTCATCACCATGGGAAGGGCGGCATTGCGCGGGGTGTTGAGGCGGAGGTCGGCGGTGACGACGGCCGGGAGCGGAAGCGCGAGGGTTTCGCGGCCATAATCGACTTCGCGGGTGACTTCGAGTTCGTTGCCTTTCACCACGATTTCCGAGGCGAAGGTGGCCTGGGGGCGGTTGGTGAGGGCAGCGAGCATCTGCCCGACATGGTTGGAATCGTCGTCCACCGCCTGTTTGCCGAGGAGGATCAGGTCGGGTTGCTCTTCCTCGACAATTTTGGCGAGGAGCTTGGCGATGGCGAGGGTTTCGAGCGCCGCATCGGTTTCGACGAGAATGCCGCGCTGCGCGCCCATGGCGAGGGCGGTGAGGATGACGTCATTGCTCTGCTTGGGGCCGATGGAGACGACGACCACTTCGCTTGCCTGGCCCTTTTCGGCCAATTGCACCGCCGCTTCCACGGCATGCTTGCAAAAGGGGTTCATCGACATGCGCACGCCCGAGGTTTCGACGCCGGTTCCATCGGGACGGACGCGAATGCGGACATTGTGGTCGACGACGCGCTTGACGGCGACGAGGATTTTCATGAGCGGCTCCGAAGTTGGAGGTTCAATGACAAATTGGGTCGGCAGGGGCAAGGCGCGGGAGGGGAAATTCGGTTCGGTCGCGGGGGGAATGTTAGAAAGGGGTGCCTGCGCGCGGATTTTCCCGGTGATCGAGGGACGGAGGGGCGCTCCGGGCTATGGGCGTTGCAGGGCAAAGAAGCGATCTAGCCGCGCGAAAAGACCAGCACCGTTTCCTGATTGCCGTCGCCGCCGGCGATGGGGGAGGCCAGGCTCAGGCGGTGGGCGAAGCCGGTCGTTTCGACAAAGGCGATGACTTCGGCCATGGCGCGGGCGCCCGCCTCCGTGTCGGTGACGATGCCGCCCTTGCCGACGAAATCGCGGCCCACTTCGAACTGGGGCTTGAATAGGATCACCGCCTCGGCGCGGGGCGCGCAAAGCCCGAGCGGGGCGGCCAGAACCTTGGTGACCGAGACAAAGCTCAGATCGGAAACCAGGAGGTCTATCGGCTCGGGGATGTCCTCGTGCGAAAGCTCGCGCGCGTTGACCCCTTCGAGGCTGACGACGCGGGGGTGGCCTTTGAGCCGGCGGTGCAATTGCTCATGCCCGACATCGACGGCGAAGACCTTGGCGGCGCCGCGCTCGACCAGAACCTGGGTGAAGCCGCCGGTCGAGGCGCCGACATCGAGGCAGGTCTTGCCCTCCACCGAAATGGCGCCGGCATCGAGCCCGGCCACCAGTTTCAGCGCGGCGCGCGACACATAGGCCGAGGCCGGATCGTCGAGGGCGATGACATCGTCGGGGCCCACCATCTGATTGGGCTTTTTCGCCGGTTCGCCATTGACGATGACCGTGCCGCGCAAGATCGCGTCGCGGGCCCGCGCGCGGCTCGGCAGGAGCCTGCGCTGCTCGATCGCAAGGTCAAGGCGAATGCGGGGGCTCACCGCTCGACGAGCCGCTTGACCTTGGCGAGGGCGGTATCCTGCGCTTCTTCATAGGCGACGGTGCCCTGGAAGGCGCCGTTCCTGTCGATGAGGAAGGTGAGCGCGGTGTGATTGACGAGATAGAACTCGCTATCGACATCGCCCGCCTTTTCCGAAAAGACGCCAAAGGCGGCCTTGGCCTGATCGGTCGCCGCCTGATCGCCCACAAGGCCGATCACCGAAGGATCGAACCCTTCGACATAGGATTTGACCATTTCGGGCGTGTCGCGCTCGGGATCGACGGTGATGAAAATGATGCGCAGCTGTTCCGGGGTCAGACCCAGTTGCGTGCGCCAGGCGGTGGTTTCGGCCAGCGTCGTGGGGCAGACATCGGGGCAGAAGGTATAGCCGAAGAAAATCAGGCTCGGCGTGCCGGCGAGATCCTTTTCGGTGAACGTGCCGCCCTGGGTGGAGTTGAGCGCAAAGCTCTGGCCATTGAGGCCCAGGGGGCGCTGGGGCGGACGATAGACATAAAGCAATGTCGCAGCGATCGCCGCTACCGCCACCAGGGCCCAAAGCACGATACGGAAATTGCGCAGCGTCTTGTTTGTCGTCATGTTCTGGTTCCTGCCGATCATCCCCTCCCATCCTTCCCATCAGGGGGAGAGGAGGCAATCGAGGATATGGCGCGATCTTTTCAAGACCACCGTCCCCAACCGAATTCACTTTTGGCGAATTCGGTGGCGCCTCCCCATGATGGGGAGGGGCAGGAGCGGTGGAGCCCCACGATAGATGCTCAGTTCGCGTCGAGCGGCTCGGTGCCGATGGCCTTGCCTTCGCGGCTCAGGGTGATCTTTTCGATCCGGGCTTCGGCGGTCTTGAGCAGCATTTCGCAATGGGCCTTGAGGGCTTCGCCGCGCTCGTAAATGGCGATGGATTCGGCGAGCGGGGCGCGGCCGCTTTCGAGCTTTTGCACGATCTGCTCAAGCTGCTCCAAAGCCGCTTCGAAGCTCAGGGTTTTCACATCCTCGGCGATCTCGGCCATGGTCGATCCTAAAAATTGAGAGAACTCGTCGCCCCGTCCATCAGCATGCTCACGTGCTGGCGCACGCCTCCGGCCAGGCCCTTGAGGTCATAGCCACCTTCGAGCAGGGACACAATGCGATTGGCGCAGCGGCGTTCGGCCACATCCATCAACTTGCCCGTAACCCAGGCAAAGTCCTGGTCTTCCCATTCGAGCTGGGCCAGCGGATCGCGCTGATGCGCGTCGAACCCGGCGGAGATGAGGATCAGGTCGGGGGCGAAATTGTCGAGCGCGGGCAGGATGACCTCATTATAGGCCGAGCGCATCTCGGCGCCATCGGTATGGGCCTTGAGCGCGGTGTTGACGATATTGCCCACGCCATGTTCGCTCGGATGTCCGGTGCCGGGAAAGAGCGGCATCTGATGGCTCGAGGCGTAGAACACGCTGGGGTCTTCGTAGAAAATATCCTGGGTGCCATTGCCGTGATGGACGTCGAAATCGACGATGGCAACGCGCTCCGCGCCATATCTGCGCTGCGCCTCGCGCGCCAGAATGGCGACGGTGTTGATGAGGCAAAAGCCCATGGGCCGGTCGATTTCGGCATGGTGGCCGGGCGGGCGGATGGCGCAAAAGGCATTGTGCACCTCGCCCATGACCACGGCATCGAGCGCGGCCATGGCGCCGCCGAGGCCGGTCGCGGCGGCGGACAGGGAGTGATCGGAAATATAGGTATCGGCGTCGAGCTGGCCGATGCCCTCGGCGGGGCGGGCCATGCGCAGCCGGGCCATATAGCGCTCGTCATGGACCAGTTCGGCCTGGGTGATGTCGCCATAGGGCGCTTCGCGGCGGATGAGCCGGTCGAATTCGGCGCCTGCCAGCGCTTCTTCGACCGCAACGATGCGATCGGCCCGCTCGGGATGGCCGGGCGGGGTCCGGTGATCGGCAAAATTGGGCTGGCTGACGAGAAGCGTGGTCACTTGCGGCCTTCGGAGCGTTTGCAAAGCACGAATAGCACTTTTCCGCCGAGAAAGCGCGGCAAACCCCGGGGCCCATCGAGGCGGCCCGCTTGACGGGCGCGCCGCCTGTTGTCAAACACCGCCCATGAGCACATTTCCCGACGAAGAGGCCATTGCCCAAGCCGCCGCATCCCTGCGCGCGGGCAAGCTCGTCGCCTTTCCCACCGAAACGGTCTATGGGCTCGGCGCCGATGCGACCAATGCCGATGCGGTGCTCTCGATCTATGAAACCAAGGGGCGGCCGCGGTTCAATCCGCTGATCGCGCATGTGGCCGATCTCGCCATGGCGGAACGGCTGGCCGTGTTTTCGCCGCTGGCGCGGGCGCTGGCGGAAAAATTCTGGCCCGGGCCGCTGAGTATCGTTCTGCCCCTCGCACGAGGCCATGGCCTGGCGGATGTGGCGACGGCCGGGCTCGATACCGTGGCGCTGCGCATGCCCGACCACCAGATTGCCCTGGCGCTGCTGCGGGCCGTGGGGCGCCCGCTTTCGGCGCCCTCGGCCAATCCATCGGGCAGGCTGTCGCCCACCACGGCCGAGCAGGTTCGCCGCGGCTTTGGCGGCAAGGTGCCGGTGCTCGATGGCGGGGCGTGCAAAGCGGGGGTGGAATCCACCATTGTGGCGGTCGATGGCGATACGATCATCCAGCTGCGTGCCGGGGCGCTGGCGCGCGAGGAGATCGAGGAGGCTTTTGGGCGCAAGGTTGTCCGGGCCGCCAAGGGGGCGAAGATTTCGGCGCCGGGAATGCTGCTCAGTCACTATGCGCCCAATGCCGCCATGCGGCTCGACACCGCGCCCGAGCCGGGGGAGGCATTTTTGGCCTTTGGCCCGGCGGCGGATTTTGCCGGGCCGGTGCGGAACCTGTCGCCCGCGGGCGATCTTCACGAGGCCGCGCGCAACCTCTTTTCCATGTTGCACGAGCTGGATGCGACGGGGGCGAGGGTGATCGCCGTGGCGCCGATTCCGCATGTGGGGCTGGGCGAGGCGATTAACGACAGATTGCAGAGAGCCGCAGCGCCGCGGGGGTAGGAAGACTCGAGATCATCGAGCCGGCCAGCCCCGTCCCGGCCTCCCCCATCGAGGGGGAGGTGTCGCATCGGGGGTGTGGCGCTAACCTGCCAATGCTAGTCCCGCACCTTGTATGGCTTCTGGTCGCGCATGAATCGGGCGAGGGCTTCGAGGTCGGCGTCGCCGCCGGGGGGGAGGACGACGCGGATGTTGACATAGAGGTCGCCATCGCCGTGCAGACCCTTGCCCTTGAGGCGGAGGGCCTTGCTGGTGTCGACGCCGGGGGGCAGGTTCAGTTCCACAGAGCCATCGAGGGTGGGCACGCGCACCTTGGCGCCGAGCACGGCTTCGTAAAGGGTAACGGCCACATCGGTGCGTATATCGCGGCCATCGCGGCGGAAGATTTTCGATTTTTCGAAGCGCACGGTCACCAGCGCATCACCGGGCTCGCCGAAGGCACTGGGCGAGCCCTGGCCCTTGAGGCGGATCTGCTGGCCCTCTTCCACCTTTTCGGGCAGTTTCACGTTCAGCATCTTGCCCGAAGGCATGCGCACCGGCACGGAGGCGGCCTTGTGCGCGTCTTCGAGCGAAACGGTGGCGTTTACGACGATGTCATCGCCCTTCATGCGCGCGCCGGCCCCGGCACCGGCGCC
>DATMSG010000047.1:0-3659 GCA_035565515.1 Devosia sp. | reverse complement strand
GCCGCAGCGCGGTATTGCCATGGTTTTTCAGTCCTATGCGCTTTATCCGCATATGAGCGTTTATGAGAACATGGCCTTTGGGCTGAAGCTCATGAAGACGCCGAAAGAGGAGGTGGATCAACGGGTTAGGGAGGCGGCGCGAATTCTTCAGATCGAGCCCTATCTCGATCGCATGCCCAAGGCCCTGTCCGGCGGGCAGCGCCAGCGCGTGGCGATCGGGCGGGCGATCGTGCGCAATCCGAAGGTGTTTTTGTTCGACGAGCCGCTCTCCAATCTCGATGCATCCTTACGGGCGCAGACGCGGGTGGAGATTGCCAAACTGCACGATACGCTTGATGCGACAATGATTTACGTGACCCATGACCAGGTCGAGGCGATGACACTGGCGGACCGGATCGTGGTGCTCAATGCCGGCGTGATCGAGCAGGTGGGCACGCCCCTGGAGCTTTATCGCGAGCCGGTGAACACGTTTGTGGCCGGGTTCATCGCCAGCCAGCGGATGAACTTCATTCCGGTTACCCCCGAGACTAACGGATTGCGGCTTCCGGGTAGCAGACTGTTAACGTTGAGCGGCACGGATCTGACGAAAGTGCGAACCATCGGCGCACGGCCCGAACATCTGGAACTGGCGAGCCCCGAAACGGCGCATCTGAGCGGCACTTTGGCGGTGATCGAACAGTTCGGCGAATATGCGCTGGCCTATGTCGAATTGCCCGATGGGGAGACGGTGACGATCAAGCTCGATGGGGCGCCGGCGCTGGAACTGCATCAGCAGATGCATATCGGCCTGCCGGAGGGGCAGGTGCATCTGTTCGATGAGGCGGGGCGGGTGATCCGGTAGGTTTGGGGAAGACCCAATAGTTGGAGCCCTCATGGTGAGGTGCGTAGCGAAGCGCAGCCTCGAACCACGAGGGCGGGAGAGTGGAGGCGCTCGAGTGCCCGACCTCGCCCTTCGAGGCTTTGCTTCGCAAAGCGCCTCAGGATGAGGTCTACTGGCTGGCTGTCATTACCCAGCAGCGCGCGGCTGGATGCCGGCGGCGCGGCGCAGGAAGCCGTCGGATTTTTCGAGGGCGGCCTCGGCGGCGGGGCGGGCCATGCCGGTCAGGGCCATGAGGATGGCCAGTTTGACATTGTTGCCGGCGGTGGCGAGCAGGCGTTCGGCCTCGTCGGGGGTGCAATTGGCGACTTCGACCAGGATGCGGATGGCGCGGGCTTCGAGTTTCTTGTTGGACACCGAGAGGTCCACCATCAGGTTCTGATAGGTCTTGCCGATGCGGATCATGCTGGCCGTGGTCAGCATGTTGAGGACCAGCTTTTGCGCCGTGCCCGATTTCAAACGGGTCGAGCCGGTGACGGCTTCGGGGCCGACGACGGGGGAGATGGCGATGTCGGCCTGGCGGGCAATGGTCGAATCCGGATTGCACGAGAGGGCGACGGTGGTGGCGCCGACCGATTTGGCATAGTCGAGGCCGCCGATGACATAGGGGGTGCGGCCGGACACGGCGATGCCGACGACGACGTCGCGGGCTTCGAGTTTTACGCGCTCGAGATCCCTGCGGCCCTCTTCGGGGGAATCTTCGGCCCCTTCGATAGGGTGGCGCAAAGCGTGGTCGCCGCCGGCGATGAGGCCGACGACCATTTCGGGCGGCACGCCGAAGGTCGGCGGGCATTCGGAAGCATCGAGCACGCCCAGGCGCCCGCTGGTGCCGGCGCCCATATAGATCAGGCGCCCGCCATGACGGAAGGCATCGACGATCTTGTCGACGGCCTCAGTAATTTCGGGCAGAACCTTTTCGACGGCTTGCGGGACCTTGTTGTCTTCCCGATTCATGGCCGCGAGCACATCGCGGGTCGACATGAGATCGATCCCGACCGTATCGGGATTGCGGGCCTCGGAAACCAGTGTTTCCAGCTCCGCCATCAGAGCGCTTTTTGCCATGGGTAGTCCCCTGTGTTCGCGCAAAAATGCTAGAAGCGAATATTCCTCTTGTCAATGAAATGCGGAATAGAATATTCCTTTTGATGTGAGGTGTCTTGCGCCTCCACACCGGACCATTCCCGATCGCGCCGAAATCGCTTCAAGCGGAGCGCGTGCCGGCGGAGGGGGAGCGGCGAGTGGAACGCAACCTGAGATGGATTGACCGGCATCGACTTTCGGGAGATGTCGTTTCCCCGGGGGTATGAGCCATGTCCATCCTGAAAATTATCGGCGCCAAGATCGACACCATGACCCAGGCGGATCGCCAGATCGCCCGCTTCATTCTCGATCACCCCGAAGAGATGCTGGCCATGTCTTCGGCGGCCCTGGCCGAAGCGACCGGGCGCAGCCAATCGAGCGTCGTCAAATTCAGCCAGAAACTGGGCTATGAGGGCTATCAGCAGCTGAAACTGGATGTGAACAAGGCCAAGGCGCAGGAATTTCACGCGCCGGCCGGGGTCATTCACGGCACGATCGATGCCAGCGACAGCTATATGACGATCCTGCAAAAGCTGATCGGCTCGAAATTGCTTTCCATGCGCGAGACATCGGCGGTCAATACCGAGGCGGTGATCGATTCGGCGCTCGATGCCTTGATGGGGGCGCGGCGCATCCAGCTCGCCGGGGTCGGCGCCTCCTCGCTGGTGGCGCGGGATTTTTCCTATAAGCTGCTGAAACTGGGGCGGACGGTGCTGGTCGATAGCGACAGCCATATCCAGATTTCCAACGCCTCGGCGCTCAACGAGCAGGATCTCATCATTGCGCTCTCCCATTCGGGGCGCAGCATGGAGACATTGCGGATTGCCGAACTCGCCAAGAAACGCGGCGCCACGCTGCTGTCGGTGACGGGATTACAGCCCAATCCGCTGCTCGATATTGCCGATATCAGCCTGTTTACGGTGGCGGACGAGGAACGGGTGCGCTCCTCGGCGATCACCTCGCGCGATGCCCAGCTGATGCTGATGGATATGTTGTTCATCCTGCTGCTGCGGCGGCAGGCGGATGCCTATGATTATATCCACCGCAGCGAGGCGGCGGTGACGGTGCTGAAGGCTTAGGATCGGCCCGGAGGGCAAATTCGCTCCAGTGGAGCGAATTTAGATCCTAAGGCCATGAGAGCTACGCTCGAATGGCGGGTGGCGTGCCACTCCCATTGCGCCAATCCAGCGGTGTTCGGCACCCCATGGACCACCGGGATAGGCCCGGTGGTGACGACGAGGGACTCGTTTCGGCAGATCAACTCTCTCAGTAGACCTCATCCTGAGCCTGTCGAAGGACGAGGGCGTGGCACTCCACTATCCAGTGCGCCCGACCTCGTGGTTCGACAAGCTCACCATGAGGTCTTCGAAAAGCCACCGCTTCGATTGCACCTTCCCCGAAATACCCGTCGTCGTCACCACCGGGCTTGTCCCGGCAATCCAGCGGTGCAGCCGCATCCCATGGGCCGCCGGGACAAGCCCGGTGGTGACGATGGTTGGGTGGGCAGGATTCCATTTTTATCTCCGATGTCGTCCCCGCGAAAAAGCGGGGATCTCCGTTCGGGATGACCGAAAGCAAACAAGGGGTCCCGCTTTCACGGGAATGACACCGAGTGGGTCTGGAGCTTGGTGTTTCCAAGTCCACGGGACTGCCCTACTTGATCCGAGGCCCGCTGCGGCAAGCGCGCGAGTGGATGGTGGCC
>DATMSG010000046.1:0-2309 GCA_035565515.1 Devosia sp. | reverse complement strand
CTGTCTCCTGAAAGGACCCACGGGGCATCGATTTGCCGCCCGGGGGCCGGAAATTGCGCGCAACCTATAGGAATTCAAAGGATTTGTGAACCACTTGCGCCACGTCCGCGCAAGTCAGTTCTGGTCGCCCTTCCGAACCGCAAAAGTGGTGTCTACTTTTGCTGGAAGCGCTCCTGAAACCAATGGTTCCAAGCGGGTGCGTACACGCTTGCGCAGGCTGTCGCGCAGATCGCGATAGGCCTGCAAAATCAGCTCGCGGCTGCCCTCCACAAGCGAAGGATCAGCCACCTGCCATTGCTCAACCGCACCGGCCTCGAGACCCTTGCGGGCCACGGCTTCGGGAGCATCGTCGGAAAGGGTGATGACGAGATCGAAACGGTTGGCAACCAGTTCATCCAGGATATGGGGCGTGTGCACGCTCATATCAATGCCGATCTCCTCCATGACCTCATGGACGAACTGATCGGCCTTGCCGCCGTTGACGCCCACCGAGCGGGCGATGATGCGGCCGGGAAACGCCTGGCGCGCCAGCGCCGCCGCAATGGGCGAGCGCACCGAATTCATCGAGCAGACAAACAGCACGCTGGGCAATTCGCTTTTGCTCTCATCGATCCGGCTGGCATAGGGCTGGACGGCGCAGATGAGGGTGAAGAGGCGCCGGGCGGTATTGAGATCGACGATGATCTTGTTGGTGAGGCGGGTGCGCAGCAGCTCGGCCGCGTCATTATGGAGGCCCCGCCTGGCCATATCGACGGTTTCGATCTGAAAGGGCTGGGCCGAGCGAATGGCCTCGTAATAGGCGTCGCGGATGCGGAAATAATCGCGGATCAGCCGGCGGAACGGGGTGAGCGAGAGGTAGTGCGCGGCGATGGGCTGGAAGGTTTCTGGATGGCGCACATCGAGCACGATGAAATTGCCGATGATCGACATGTGCAGGGCGAACGGCCCCCTGGCGGCGACGCGGGCGGGGCGAAAGCTGTTGTTTTCGAGCAGGTCATAAATGGCGATGCGCCATTCGTGCACCTCGTCGGGATTGATCGAGGTGATGGTGTTGGGGTCGAGCGTGACGGTCACCAGGCGATCGGTCGTTGCGATTTCGCCCACTGTTCCCATCGTAATGCTCAATGATTGAGCCGGATGGAAATGGACCGGCCATGGCCATCAAGGGCTTCCACCTCGGCAATGGTGACGGCGGCCTCGCGCAGGGCAGCAAGCGAGCCGGGATCGCAGCGCAGGATGGAGGTGCGTTTCATGAAGTCGAGTACGCCAAGGCCTGAAGCGAATCGCGCCGAGCGGGCGGTGGGCAGCACATGGTTGGAGCCGCCGACATAATCGCCGATGGCTTCGGGCGTGTGGTGGCCGAGAAAGATCGCGCCGGCATGGCGGATGGCGGGCAGAATCATCTCGGGATCATCGAGCGCCAGTTCGACATGTTCGGAGGCGATGCGATTGGCCAGGTCCGCCGCTTCATCGAGAGAGCCGACGGTGATGATGGCGCCGAATTCATCCCAGCCCTGGCGGGCAATGGTCTGCTTGGGCAGGAGGGAGAGCTGGCGATCGACCTCGGCTTCGACAGCGTCGGCCAGGCCCTTTTCGGTGGTAACGAGAATAGACTGGGCCCCTGCCCCGTGTTCGGCCTGGGCGATCAGATCAGCGGCAACCCAGGCGGGATTGGCCGAGCCATCGGCAATGACCAGCACTTCGGAGGGGCCGGCGATCATGTCGATGCCGACCTGGCCGAAGACCTGCCGCTTGGCGGTGGCGACAAAGGCATTGCCGGGGCCGACGACCTTGTCGACGCGGGGGATGGCCGCCGTGCCATAGGCGAGCGCCGCGATGGCCTGGGCGCCGCCGATCCGGTAGATTTCGGTGACGCCGGCAATCCTGGCGGCGGCAAGAATGGCGGAAGCGAGCTGGCCATTGGGCGTGGGTACGACCATGGCGATGCGTTCGACGCCGGCAACCTTGGCGGGCACCGCATTCATCAGCACCGAGGAGGGATAGGAGGCCAGCCCCCCCGGCACATAGATGCCGACGGCGTCGATGGCCGTCCAGCGGGTGCCCAGGGTGACACCCAGATCATCGGTATAGATGTGATCTTCAGGCCGCTGCTTTTCGTGGTGAGCACGGATGCGGTCATGGGCGAATTGCAGCGCGCTCATCACCTCGGGGGTAACCCGGGCGGTGGCGGCGTCGATCTCGTCCTGGCTGAATTTTAGTGTGTCCGGAGTGACCCCGGCGGAATCGAATTTATTGGTCAGTTCCGCCACGGCCACGTCGCCGCGCGCGCGCACGTCGGCGATGATGGA
>DATMSG010000045.1:0-8484 GCA_035565515.1 Devosia sp. | reverse complement strand
GGCTGGGGCCTCGGCTGGCCGGTGGCGACTTCGATGCCGGCGGCCTCCATGCGGCGGTAGAGCGAGAGGGCGCGCAGCATTTCGGCTGCCGTGATGTTTTCGGCTTCCTCGAGCGAAGACGAATCCTTGCGCATGGCGTCGTTGACGATCATCAGCACCAGAACGAGCACGACGGGCAGCAGATCGATGGAAATGGCGCCGGCCCAGGAGGGAATGAAATCCTGCCAATAGCGGATGACGGCTTCGGCGCTGGAGAGGGGGACATAGCGGCGCTGTTCGACCGGGGGCGTTGCCAGAATCTCGTCGGCGGCGGCACTCAGCGCGGTCGACTGGGCGGCAACGGATGCGCGGACGGTTTCCATCACCTGATCCTGCCGATTGGCGAGATCGGCCGAGCGGCCATCGGCCACCGGGGCGATGAAGCCGGCCGAAAGATCGGCCGCGGCGCGCTTGACCGAGGCGGCGACGCCCGTCTGCTGCAGCGAGGCGATGACGGCGGAAAGCTGCACCGCCTCGGTCTGGAAGGCATCGGCGCGCGGTTCGACCTGGCCGGGGGTGGAAACGAGCTCGCGCATGGCGGCGAGGCGGGCCGAACCCTCTTCGAAGAGCGCGGCCACCTGCTCGCGATTGCCGGTAATGGTCGAGGCCAGCTGGTTCATCTGCGAACCCATCTGGGTGAGCAATTGCACGACGCTGCCCGAGCCGGTCGTGCCGGTAAGGGCGCCCGATTCGCGTTCGTCGGCGGCAAGGCCTGAAAAACGCTCGGCGGCGCGCTGCACGTCCGGGAGCAGGCTTTGCGCGGCCAGCGCATTGGCATGGGCCCGGTCGAGGTCTTCGGCGTAACCCTGGAGCGTGACGGCCATGTGCTGCTCGGTGGCGGCCGAGCCGGCAAGGGCGGCGGCATTGAGCCAGGAACTCATGGCGATGATCATAGCGCAACCGATGGCCATGGTGACGAACAGGCCGAGGCGCTGAACCCCGGAGGTGACCAGGGGCACGAAGCGGAGCATGTAGCTCCAGAAGGCATAGATGGCGACGGAGACGGCGGCCGAATAGATGATGGCGGCAAAGAAGACGAAGGTGGCCGAGCCATCCAGAATGCCGCGCACGCCGAGATAGGTGTAAACGCCCGAAGCCAGGGCCAGGACCGCGAGAGCGAAGCGGGTCATGGTTTCCACGCCGCGGACCGTTTCGTTGAGACGGAAGGCGTTGGGCTTGAGCTGCATCTCGGATCCCCCTTGTGGCCCGGGCGGGCCATTTAAGCACAGGTTAACACAGCGATCCCGGCAAGAAGGAGGCAGTATTTGACGAGGTCGACGGCCGGGCGATGACAGTGCCGTGACCGCGCTTTCCGCTTGCAGCGGGATGGGGGAGGGCGCTAGGCCAGTCCGGCACGATCAGGGAGGCAAGAATGACGAAGAAGGTTCGCTGGGGGATATTGTCCACCGCCAATATCGGCATGTCCAAGGTGACGCCGGCCATCCAGAAGGCGGAAAATTGCGAAGTGGTGGCCATTGCCTCGCGCGATCTCAAAAAGGCGCGGCAGGCGGCCGACGAACTGGGCATTGCCAAGGCCTATGGCTCCTATGAAGAGCTCTTCGCCGATCCCGAAATCGACGTCATCTACAATCCCCTGCCCAACCATCTGCATGTGCCGATGACCCTGGCCGCAACGCGGGCGGGAAAGCATGTGCTGTGCGAAAAGCCCATCGCCATCACGGCGCGGGAAGCCGAGGAATTGCGCCAGGTGCCCCAAGGGCGGCTCGTGATGGAAGCCTTCATGATCCGTTTCCATCCCCAGTGGGCGCGCGCGCGAGACATCATCCGCTCGGGCGAACTGGGCGAGGTCCGCGCTATCGACGCGGTATTTTCCTATTTCAATGCCAATCCCGACAATGTGCGCAACAAGGCCGATATCGGCGGCGGCGGGATTCTGGATATTGGTTGCTATCCCATTACTTCGGGCCGGTTCCTGTTCGAAAGCGAGCCGCAGCGCGTGGTTTCGCTGGTCGAGCGCGATCCCAATTTCGGCACCGATCGCCTTGCCAGCGTGATGATGGATTTCGGCGCCGGCAAACGGCTGACCTTTACCTGTTCCACCCAATTGGTGCGCCATCAGCGCGTTCAGGTCTTCGGCACCAAGGGCAAGCTCGAAATCACCATTCCCTATAATGCCCTGCCCGATGAGCGCAGCGCCATCACCGTGGACACCGGCTCGCCGCTCGATGGGTCGCTGGCGCGGCGGGAAATCGTGAGGGAATGCGACCAATATACCGAGCAGGCGGAGGCTTTTGCCAGGGCGGTGCTGGGCGAAGCGCCGCTGCCCTATGGCGTCGAAGACGCGATCGCCTCGATGAAGGTGCTGGACGCCATCTTTGCCAGCGAAAAATCCGGCGCCTGGGAAAAGGTCTAGTTTTCGGGCAGTTCCGGCGTGATCAGCCGCTCTGCCAGCACGGGCAGAGCGGCGCGCACCGAGGCTTCGTCCACAAGCTTGCGGGCGACGCCATAGGCCGCCGCCTGGACCAGCCGGTTGAGTTCGGCGGGCTCGCGTACACCGGCCGCGCGCAGGTGCTGCACCATGGTTTCGTTCATTTGCGTGTCGAGCGTGCGGAAGCGGAGCGAGATCCGGCTGTGGGTCGAATAGAGTTCTTCGGCAAAGGGCGAGGTTTCGACCACGGCGGCGATGGTGCCATACTTTCCCGCCAGTGCCGCGCCGATACGCTGGGCCACGGTGCCAGGACCGGACATGCCCGCTTCGAAGGCCGCGGTCAGCGCGTCCGACAGGTCGTCGAGCAATGCAGTAAAGACCGCGTCCTTGTCGGAAAAATAGCCATAGAGCGTGGGTTTTGCGACGCCGGCAGCGCGAGCGATCGCTTCCATCGTCGTGCCCCGCAGGCCGTCGCGCACAAACAGCAGCTGCGCCGCATCGAGAATACGGCGACGCTTTTCGGCGGCGCGATCAGGGGCGGGTTCCGTCACCTACGACTCCACATCTTGAACGAACTGAACGATTGAACTATATATCGTTCAGTTCGTTAGGAGAACAACCATGTCCGATCGCGTTCTGCTCACCGGCATTTCCGGCTTTCTCGGCGGCCATGTCGCCCTTCAACTTCTCAATTCTGGCTACACCGTCCGCGGCAGCGTGCGCAACCTCCAGCGTGCCGACAAGGTGCGCGAAACGCTTCGGCGCCATGGCGGCGATGTTTCGCGCCTCGAATTCGTGGCGCTCGACTTGATGCGCGATGCGGGCTGGGACGAAGCCATGGAGGGGGCTCGTTATCTCCAGCACACGGCGTCCCCGTTCCTGATCCAGATCCCCAAGGACAAGATGGAGCTGATCGGCCCGGCCGTTGAAGGCACCGAACGTGCGCTTAACGCTGCCAACAGGGCCGGGATCGAGCGGATCGTTCTCACCTCCTCCATGGCCGCCATCGCCTATGGGCACGACAAGAGCCGCAACACCCCCTTTACGGCCAAGGACTGGACCGATCTCAATGGCCGCGCGGTCAATTTCTACCAGGAATCCAAAACCCTGGCGGAAAAGCGCGCCTGGGAAATCATGGATGCCGCCGGCCGTCACGATGCGCTGGCGGTGATCAATCCGAGCGCTATTTTCGGGCCCTTGCTCGACGATGATCCGGGTACATCAGCCGTCATCGTGCAGCGCCTCCTCGATGGCTCCATCCCGGCTGCGCCGCGTATTCCCATGACCATTGTCGATGTCCGAGATATCGCCGCCGCCCATGTCGCCGCAATGCGCGCACCCGATGCCGGGGGCAGGCGTTTTCCGATGGGCGAGCGCACCGTCTTTTTCCTCGAAGCGGCAAAAATCCTGCGTGAGCGCTATCCGGAGCGGCGTATCCCGAGTTTTGGCATGCCCGATTGGGCCATGCGCCTCTACGCGCTTTTCGACCGCGACATGCGCGACAATATGGGGGAGCTTGGCTACATCAAGCGGCTCGATTCGAGCGACGCCATTGCCCTTCTCGGCCGGCCGCTCCGCACCGCTCCGGAAGCGCTTTTGGCAACTGCCGACAGCCTCATTTCGCAGCGCCTCGTTTGAGGTCATCTGGGGGCAGGGGTGATCCATAATCCCCCTTGCCCTATCAGCGATTTATGTCCATATCTCACCCATTGGTGCGGGGCTGTAGCTCAGTTGGGAGAGCGCGTCGTTCGCAATGACGAGGTCAGCGGTTCGATCCCGCTCAGCTCCACCAAACACCCTCCCAAGCTCCGAAAGATCCTTCGCCTTTGAATCAAAGGCTTGCAGGATCATCTCGCTGATCTGCGCTAAAATACGGCATGGACCAGACAGAGCGTCGGCTTCGACCCAGAGACAAAGTCCGCCTTGATGCTACCCTCGTGCTCGAGGATGGCCTCGTCAGACTGCCCGCCCTGTTGCGCAATGCCTCGCCCTTTGGCGCCAAGATCGAGATGTTCGAAGATTGGCCGACGCCCGAGCGCTTTTACGTGCTGTTCGGACATCGGCTGGAACTGTGCCGCGTCATCTGGCGCGACGAGAGGCTGATGGGCCTAGCCTACGAGGACTGAGGCTCAAGCCAGAAGGTCGTTCCATTCCGGATGACGTCGGAATTGCACCACGACATAGGGGCAGACCGGCGTGATCTTGAACCCTTCGGCGCGGGCATCGGCAATGGAGGCCTTTACCAGTTCAAGCGCAATGCCGCGGCCTTCATAGTCCTTCGGCACGCCGGTGTGATCGACGATGATGCGGCCGTCTTCACGGCGATAGGTCATTTCGGCCTCGGCACCGGGCGCCAGGTCGATGACATAGCGGCCGCGTGTGGGGCCCTCTTCGCGCTGAATCTTGTAATCAAGCATGGTCAGGCCGCCAGGCTTTCGGCGGCCGCAACGCCGAGCATGAGATTGAGGTTCTGCACCGCCGCGCCCGAAGCGCCCTTGCCCAGATTGTCATATACGGCGACGACCGCAGCCTGGGCGCGTGCATCATTGGCAAAGACATGGAGGGTCAGCGTATTGGTGCCGTTGTGAACCTGGGGATCGAGCGCCGGGCTCTTGCCCAGGGCGGGATCGTAGGGGGCGACTTTTACAAAACTGTCCTTGATGCCGGCAAAGTGGTCGGCGATGGCGGCATGGATTTCAGCCCCGGTCGGCACCTTGGCGAGCGTGCCAAGCTGCAGCGGCAGCGACGTGGTCATCCCTTGTGCAAAATTGCCCACGACGGGCTCGAACAGCGGTTCGCGCTTGAGGCCGGTATAGAAGGTCATTTCCGGCACATGCTTGTGCTGGAAGGTGAGGCCATAGGGCATGAACTGGCTCGCCTTGTCGCCTTGGGCAACATAGTCTTCGATCATCTGGCGGCCGCCGCCGGTATAGCCGGAAATGCCGTGATAGATGACCGGATGATCGGCCGGAACGAGGCCGGCGGCGATCAGCGGGCGCAGGCCCGCGATCAGGCCCTGCGGCCAGCAGCCGGGATTGGCTACGAAGCGCGCATTGGCGATTTTTTCGGCCTGGTCCTTGTCCATTTCGGCAAAGCCATAGGCCCAGTCGGGATCGACCCGGAAGGCGGTCGAGGCGTCGATGATACGGGTCGTGCCATTGTCGATCAGCCGCACGCTCTCCTTGGCCGCATCGTCGGGCAGGCAGAGAATGGCGATATCGGCCAGGTTGAGCAGGCGCTTGCGCTCTTCCTGGTCCTTGCGCTTTTCCGGAGCAATGGAAATGACCTCGAGATCGCGACGGCCGGCCAGGCGCTCGCGAATCTGCAGCCCCGTGGTTCCGGCTTCCCCGTCGATGAAGATCTTGGCGACCATGTCCTTGGCTCCCGCGCAAAATTGCTGGTGTTAAATGGGGCTCCGGCTCCCCGCCGTCAAGCGTTTAGCGTCGAGGGGAATATCGCGCCGTTCTATGACATCTTCTATGCCGGCGAGCATGGCCATCCAGCCTTTTTCGGTTTGAGCCAGCCAGTCTTCCCATTGCGCGTCCATCTCGTTGTAGAGCGTGACGACACAACCCGGACCATTGGGTTCGGGCTCGATGATCATGTGGACGACGCCCGGATCGTCTTCTTCGCTTTCATCAGCCATCCAGGAGAAAGAAATCCTGCTGGGCCGATCCAGGACGAGAAATGTGCCCCAATGGCGGGCTTCGCCGTTTTCGCGCTCGTCGGCGAGGAGGAAATTGCCGCCGACGCGCGGGTCGATCTGCGAGTGGGTCAGCCGGCCAGGCTGGCCGGAGCGCCTGAGCCAGGCCGCCTGCCAGCGGCGGGCGAGAGCGGGATCGACAAAAGCGTCGAAGACCCGCTCGGGGCTGGCGCGAAAGCGATGCGTGACCTTGGCTTCGATTTTTTCGGACACCGACAGCCTCCTTGGCTTTCTTTTGCAGAGAGAATGCGCAGGCAGGGAAGGCTGTTCCGTGCCGAGGATTGTCAAGGCGGGCTGCCGGTGGCAAATCTCGGTGGAACTTGGAACAGAGGAGAGCAGCATGACCCCGCACAATCACGCCAAAGAGGGCGACTATGCCGAGGCCGTTTTGCTCCCCGGCGACCCTCTGCGTGCCAAGTGGATCGCCGAGACGTTTTTCGAGAATCCGAAACTCGTCAATTCGGTGCGCAATTGCCTTGGCTATACCGGCAGTTGGAGGGGCAAGCCGGTCTCGGTGCAGGCCTCGGGCATGGGGCAGCCCTCGCTCTCGATCTATGTCCATGAACTGATCAATGTTTATGGTGCCAAGACTTTGATCCGCGTGGGCACCTGCGGCGGGCTCAATGCCAAGGTGAAAGTGCGCGACGTCATTCTGGCCCAGGGCGCTTCGACCGACAGTTCGATCGTGAAAGGCCGGTTCGGGGCCTTCAATTTCGCCCCGATCGCCGACTTCGGTCTCCTGCGCTCGGCGGCGGACAAGGCCGATGCCAAGGGGCTAAAATTCCACGCCGGGAACATGCTGTCCTCGGACATTTTCTACCATGCCGACGGTTTTGCCGGTTACGACAAGCTGCCCGACCATGGGGTCATCGGCGTCGAGATGGAAGCGGCCGCGCTCTATACGCTGGCGGCGCGCTTTGGCGTCAAGGCGCTCACCATCTGCACCATGACCGATTGCCTCATTACCCATGAGGAAATCGACGCCGAGGCCCGCCAGACCTCGCTCAAGGACATGGTCGAGCTGGCGCTCGACGTGGCAGTGGACGCGTGAGCATCGCCGACCGGCTGGCCGGAGCGCTGGATCGCCGCGACGAGGCGCCCAATGTGGCCCTTGCCGAGGAACTGGCCGCGTCGGAGAACAAGCAGGGCATTGCCGAACTGGTCGAGATCGTGCGTTCCGGCACGGTGCGGCAGCGCAATGATGCGATGAAGGTGCTGTACGAGATCGGAGCGCGCAGCCCCCATCTTATCGGCTCTTATTGCCCAGCCTTTATCGAGGCCCTCGGGAGCGGCAATAACCGCCAGGTCTGGAGCGCCATGACGGCGCTCGATGCGGTGGCGGAAATCCGGGCCGACGAAATCGCCGCGGAACTGCCCAAGGTGATCGAAGCGGCCGATCGCGGCTCGGTCATCGCTCGGGATCGCTGCACCTCGCTGTTGGTGAAGCTGGCACGATCCGGCTATGCCGAAAAGGCCGTGCCCATTCTTCTCGAGCGGCTGAAAGAGGCGGCGCCGAACCAGTTTCCCACCTATGCCGAGGAAACGGCCAGCGTCATCACGCCGGAAGAAAAGCCGGGCCTGCTCGCCATTATCCGCGAGCGGCTCGATGGCATGATGCAGAAATCCAAGCGCGATCGCATGGAAAAGCTGCTGCGCAAACTCAACGGCTAATCGCCCCAGAAGGAGACCGGGCATGGTGCTTGTCGCAAATATTCTCGTGGCGCTGGTCGCCCTGATCCATATCTATATCGTGCTGCTGGAAATGGTCTGGTGGACCAGTCCGCGCGGCCAGAAAGCCTTTGGGCTGACGCCCGAATTTGCCAGAGAGACCAAGACCTTGGCCGGCAATCAGGGGCTCTATAACGGCTTTCTGGCGGCGGGCCTTATCTGGGGCCTCGTGCATCCCGATCCGGCCGTAGCCTGGCAGATCAAGCTTTTCTTTCTCGCCTGCGTGGCGGTGGCCGGGATTTACGGCGCGGCCACGGCCAGCCGGAAGATTTTGTTCGTTCAGACGGTGCCGGCGGTGCTGGCGATCCTGGCGCTGGTATTGGCCTAAGCCCCGCAGACCTGCTAGCCCTCATCCTTCAAGGCTCGCCCCTGGCGAGCATTTCGGAATGAGGGCCAGCCGAAACGCCTATTTCGACAGCGCCGCCAATACGTGCACCCAGGAGCGGATGCCGCGGTGGAAGCTGTCGAGGTCGTATTTTTCGTTGGGGCTGTGGATCTGGTCGTCCACATGGGCAAAGCCGATCAGCAGCGTGTCGAGCCCCAGAATGGTCTTGAAATCGCCCGCGACCGGGATCGAGCCGCCCGAGCCGGTGATGACGGCCTGCTTGCCCCATTCGGCCGAGAG
>DATMSG010000044.1:0-10218 GCA_035565515.1 Devosia sp. | reverse complement strand
ATGTGCTGATGTTCCTGCCGCGGGCTCTCGTGGGCCTGCGGACCAGCATTGCCCAAGCGCCGGTGGAGCTGGAGCGGGCAGCGGCAAGCCTCGGGCGGTCCCCCGTTGCGGCCATCTGGCAGACGACGGTTCGGCTGGCTGCGCCCGGGGCCATGGCGAGCGCGGCGCTGGTGGCGCTGGGGATCACCACGGAGCTGACGGGGACGCTGATGCTGGCGCCCAATGGCACGCGGACGCTGGCCATGCGCTTCTGGTCTTATACGAGCGAACTCGACTTCGCCTCGGCGGCGCCCTATGCGCTGCTGATGATCGTTCTATCCATTCCCCTCGTCATCATGCTGCACATGCAGTCCGACCGCGTGGAGCAAGCCTGACCATGCTCGAACTCTGGGGGATCAGCAAAAGCTATGGCGACCATAAGGGCGCGAGCGGGGTCAGCCTGTTTGCGCCATCGGGAAGCCGCACCGTGATCGTGGGGCCATCCGGCTCGGGCAAAACCACGCTGTTGCGGCTTATTGCCGGCTTCGAGGCGCCGGATGTGGGCACGATCACCCTCAATGGCCGGCAGCTGGAAGGCATACCGCCGCACCGGCGCAATGTGGCCTATGTGGCGCAGGAGGGCGCGCTGTTTCCGCATATGAGCGTCGGCGACAATGTGGGTTTCGGCATTCCGCGGCAGGCGGTGGACAGATCGCGGCGGGTGGACGAACTGATCGAGCAGGTCGGGCTTCCCACCGGCTTTCGCGACCGCCGTCCGCACGAGCTCTCGGGCGGGCAACAGCAGCGCGTGGCGCTGGCCCGCGCACTGGCACAGCGGCCGGACCTGATGTTGCTCGACGAGCCGTTTTCGGCGCTCGACACGGGGCTGCGGGAAACCATGCGCAACATGGTGGCCGATGTGCTGCGCGATGCGGGCATTGCCAGCGTTCTGGTGACGCATGACCAGGCCGAGGCGCTGGCTTTTGCCGACCATCTCGTGGTCATGCGGGACGGGCGCGTGGCCGATGCGGGGCCGCCGCAGCGGCTTTATGCGCGGCCGGCGGATGTCGAGACGGCGCGATTTCTGGGCGAAGCCATCGTGTTGCCGGCCGCGATCCATGGCGGGATCGCCAGGACCGCGCTCGGCGATGTGCCGGTGCGGCACGATGATGCAGCGCAGGCCGATGTGCTCGTGCGGCCCGAGCAGGTGGTGGTTGAGGCGCAGTCCGACCAAAACCACGGGGCCGTCGGGCGAATCCTGCATCGCTCCTATCGCGGGGCGCAATGGCGGCTCGAAATAGACTGCCGGGCGGTCGGCGTTTCCGAGCCGTTTTCGGTAGACGTACCGGCTTCGCTCGACCTCAAGCAGGGCGATCTCGTCCGGCTCGGCGTCAATAGCGAGGCCTATGTTTTTCCGCGCTGAAGCGCTCTAGAACCGCGCGACACCTTTGGTCAGGCCGTCCATCAGGGCCTGTTCGAGGTCCATCTGTTCGAGCACTTCGCGCAACACCATGTCGTCGAGTTCCCGAGCATCGCGGGCGGCGATCAGGCGCTTGCGGCGCGCATCGAGCAGAAGCTGGCCCAACTGGAAAGCCTCCTGGGGATCAAAGCCCCAGCCGCGCTCCTCGGCTTCTTCCTGTTCTTCCTCGGCGGCAGTGCGGTCGGCCCGTTTGGCCATGGCGTCGGCCAGACGCTGCGAGCGGGGCGAGGTGTGGGTGAGGCGGAACTCGTTCAGCGCCTCGGTGTTTGCCTCATGCGCCAGGCGTCGCGCCAATTGGTGCTGCTGCTCGGCATAGGCCTTGTCACCGGCATCTTCGAGGTTGAGGCGCTCGATGAGCCATGGCAAGGAAATGCCCTGAACGAGGAGCGTGGCGATGGTGACGAGGAAGGCCAGGGCAATGATGGCCTCGCGATAGGGGAAGGAATCCCCGGCCACCGTCATGAGGGGAATACCGGCGGCGGCGGCAAGCGTGACGACGCCGCGCATGCCAGTCCAGGAGAGGACGGCGTTTTCCTTCCAGGTGAGCGGGGTTTGCGGGGTGGGCAAAGGCCGGCGGCCCGGGCGTCGCCGGGGTTCGGCCAGCCTTTGCATGACAGCCCGATGGCGCCGGCGGGCAAGGATGGCCGTGGCAAAAACCCAGGCGAAGCGAACGGCGACCGTGGTGACGAAGATGGCGATACCGGCCAGCAGGAGGTCGCTGATGTCGAGGCCCGCATCGAAGGCGTCATCGATGACGAAGCGCAGTTGCAGGCCGATATAAGCGAAAACGAAGGTTTCGAGCAGGGTGTCGATGGTGCGCCAGAACTGGCGTTCCTGCATGCGCTCTTCATAACCGGCTTGCGTGCCATGGTGCCCGAGGGCAAAGCCGGCGGCCACCACCGCGAGCACGCCCGAGGCATGCAGCTCTTCGGCGACGAGATAGGCCGCAAAGGGCACGACGACCGAGATGACGGTGGCGAGAGATGGATTGGCAAGGCGCCGGCGGGCGAATTGCGCGCCATGGCCGATAGCGAGCCCCAGTAGCACCCCAACCACCGCAGCATAGAGGAAATAAAGGGCGGTGTTGTCGATGAAGGCATGGGTGCCGGCCGTGGTCGCCACCGCCACGGCAAGAAGGGTCAGGGCAGCGGCATCGTTGATGAGGCTTTCGCCTTTCAGCACGGTCATGAGGCCTGATGGCAGGCCAGCCTTGCTGCCGATGGCAATGGCGGTGACGGCGTCAGGCGGCGCGACGATGGCGCCGAGAACGAGCGCCGCGGCGATCGGCATGCCGGGGACGGTCCAGGTCGCGACGACAGCCACCGCGACCGCCGAGGCAAAGACCAGAAAGACGCCGAGATTGACGATGGAGCCGAGGCGTTTGGCAAAGCTGGTGAAGGAGAAATCCGAGGCCGCAGAAAACAGCAATGGCGGCAGCACGATGCCGAGGATGATTTCCGGCGCAAGTTCGAGACGGTGGAGACCCGGAATGAACGAGGCGCCGAGGCCGACAATGGCGACGAGCAGAGCTGGCTGAAAATTGCTGCGTTCGGCAAAGGCCGTGATGCCGATGGCGATGATGATGACGATAAGGATTTCGGCGAACATGATGGCTCCGGACGCGAACCCGTCTCTCGCTGCGGCGGGGCGGTAAGGCCCACTAAAGCAAATCCGACGTGGTTGCAGCTAGGGTGTCAGCAAATCGGGAAAATTTGGCGGCGCTGGGGTCGGGAGCGATAAAAGCGTGCCGCCCGGGATGTCGGCTCCTACCAAGGTCGCACTTTCACATTTTGTCGGCAGAATTAAGGTTATTGACGCCCAATCATCAATGTGGTGAGGTTTATGGGCAAAATCTGTCGACAATTTTGAGCACCACGGGAAGAGACGGCATGATGCCGCGAAAACGGGTGCTCGGGAGGATCAGAATGAAGTTTACCAAGACGCTTGCGGCTCTGGCCATGACGGCTGCGCTGGGAACTGGCGCTGCCAGCGCCCAGGTCAATGTCATGCTGCCCGCCAATCCCGGCGGCGGCTGGGACGGCACGGGCCGTCAGGCGTTCCAGGCGCTCAACGATGCCGGCATCTATACCGGCGGCGTCAATTTCACCAATACGGGCGGCGCCGGCGGCACTGTGGGCCTTGCCGAATTCCTGGGCACGTCCACTGGTCAGCCCGATGCGCTGGCCGTGTTTGGCGCTATCACCGTGGGCGCGATCAAGCTCAACAATTCGCCGATCAACCTGGCTGAATTCCGCCCGGTCGCGCGCCTGACCGCCGAATATCTGGTGATCGCCGTTGCGGCGGATTCGCCATATAACACGCTGGCCGAGCTCGTTGCCGGCATCAAGGCCGATCCGGGCGCTGCCGCTCTTGGTGGCGGTTCGGCCGGCGGCGTCGATCATATCTCGCTCGCGCTGCTGGCGCAGGCTGGTGACATTCCGGTTGCTGACCTCAACTACATCCCGCAGACTTCGGGCGCCGAAACCGTAACCGCCATCGTCAACGGCACGCTGGTCGCCGGCGTATCGGGCACGTCAGAATTTGCCCAGTTTGCCGAACAGGGCCGCATCAAGCTGCTTGGCGTGACTTCGGCCGAGCGCCGCCCCAACCTACCCGATGTGCCGACCTTCCATGAAGCCGGCTATGACGTCGAAATGGCCAATTGGCGCGGTATTCTGGCCGCTCCGGGCGCCCCGGACGACAATTATGCCATGTGGGTCGAGAACTTCACCAAGCTCTCGCAGAGCGATGCCTGGAAGAAGGTTCTCGAAACGCAGGGTTGGGAAGACTACTTCCTCGCCGGTGACGAATTCGGCGCCTTCATCGCCGAAGAAACCGAGCGCCAGGGCCAGATCCTGAAGGACGCCGGCCTTGTCAACTGACGGGAACAATACGACGGAAGGGGGCAGCCTGGCGGCTGCCCCTGCTTCGCCAAAGCCCTATTGGATCGGCATCGGCCTGATGGCGATGGGCGCGGTGTGGCTCTATGCCGGTTTCGGGCTGCCGCAGGGCGCGCGCTATGCGGCCGTTGGCCCGGGCCTTTTTGTCACCGTTGCCGGCGCGGGGCTGCTCATTCTCGGTGCCATTCTCTTGCTGCAAATCTGGCGCGGGGAGCGTTTCGAGGCGCAGGACGCCGAAGACGCCGACGGCGCGACCAAGATGGACAAGCGGGCCTTTCTGACCGCGCTCGTCGCCGTTGCCTTGCCGATCGGCACCATGGGGCCGCTCGGCATGCCGTTTACCGCGACGCTCTCATTCATGCTGGTCGCCAATGCCTTCGGCTCGCGCCGCTGGTGGCTCGACCTTATTTGCGGCCTCGTGCTCGCCTGCGCCGCCTGGTTCCTGTTCAACCAGCTCGGGCTGCAGCTGGGCCGGTTCTTCCCGCCTCTGGGAGTGTAAGACGTGGAAACTTTCGAGCTTCTGCTGCATGGTTTCAGCGTGGCGCTGCAGCCGACAAACCTCATGTGGGCACTGGTCGGCTCGGTGCTCGGCACCGCTATCGGCATTCTGCCCGGCATCGGCCCGGCGCTGACCATTGCACTGCTGCTGCCGGTGACCACGGCGCTCGCGCCGACCTCTGCCTTCATCATGTTCGCCGGCATTCTTTACGGCGCCATGTATGGCGGATCGACGACGTCCATCCTGCTCAATACGCCCGGCGAAGCGGGGTCGATGATGACCGCGCTCGAGGGCAACAAGATGGCCCGCGCGGGCCGCGGCGCAGCGGCGCTGGCGACGGCGGCGATCGGGTCGTTCGTGGCTGGCACCATTGCGACGCTGGCACTGACTTTTGCCGCGCCGGCCGTTGCCGAACTGGCCTTTTATTTCAAGCCCACGGACTATTTTGCCATTACGGCCCTGGCCTTCTGCTCGGTGGCCGTGGTCATGGGCACGTCGCGTACCCGCGGCTTTGTTTCGCTGTTTCTCGGCATTGCCATTGGCGTCATCGGCATCGATTCGATGACAGGGCAACCGCGGCTCACCTTCGGCAATATGCAGCTTTTGCGCGGCATTGCGCTGACCGTGGTGCTGGTGTCGCTCTTTGCGGTCGGTGAAATCCTCTATGTCGCGAGCCGTTATCGCTCGACGCCGGGCGTCATGGCACCGATCAAAGGGCAGCTATGGATGACCAAGCAGGATTTTGCGCGGTCATGGAAGCCGTGGCTGCGCGGTACGGCAATCGGGTTTCCCATGGGCGCCCTGCCCGGCAGCGGCTCGGAAATTCCCACCATGCTGTCCTATACACTGGAGCGGAAGCTGACCAAGCATCCGGAAGAGTTCGGCAAGGGCGCCATCGAGGGCGTGGCCGGACCGGAGGCGGCGAACAACGCGGCGGCCGCCGGTATTCTGGTGCCGCTGCTGACGCTGGGCCTGCCGACCTCGGCGACCGCAGCCGTGCTGCTGGCGGCGTTCCAGAACTATGGGTTGCAACCGGGGCCGTTCCTTTTCACCTCCAATCCGGCGCTGATCTGGGGGCTGATCGCTTCGCTCTATGTGGGCAATGTCATGCTGCTGGTGCTCAATCTGCCGCTGGTCGGCATCTGGGTGCAACTGCTGCGCATTCCACGGCCGCAGCTTTATGCCGGCATTCTGGTCTTTGCCATGATCGGGGTCTGGGGGCTGGCCGGGTCATGGATGGATCTGACCATCATGCTGGTCGTCGGGCTCGGCGGCTATGTGATGCGGGTCTACGACTTTCCCATCGCACCGGTGCTGATCGGCTTGATCCTCGGGCCGATGGCCGAGACGCAGCTGCGCACGGCGCTGGCCGCCGGCCAGGGCAATCCGCTGGTTCTCGTTTCGACGCCGCTCTCGGCAATTCTCATCACCCTGGCCGTGCTGCTCCTGGCACTGCCTATTCTCCTCAAGCGCCTGCGCGCTAACGCCTGAAGCCTCTTAAGGACCTCTTCTGACCATGAAGACCTATGACGTAAAAGTTCATCCATCCGCCGCCAACCTGCCGCGCGAGAGCCAACTGGCCTGGCACATTGCCGAGTTTGCCGCCAATTGCGGGCCGCTCGATGCCGATGTGGTCGAGATGATCGCCTGCCGCATCGTCGACAATGCCAGCGTGGGTCTGGCGGCCATCAATCGTGCACCGGTTGCCGCGGCCCGCGCGATGGCGCTGGCGCACCCGCGAAAAGGTGGCGCGACGGTCTATGGTCTTGGCAGCAGCGTGCGCGTCGATGCCGAATGGGCGGCCTGGGCCAATGCGACGGCCGTACGTGAACTGGATTTTCACGACACCTTCCTTGCCGCCGACTATTCGCATCCGGGCGATGCGATTTCGCCGCTGATTGCCGTAGCGCAGCAGATGGGGCTCGACGGCAGCGCCTTGGCGCGCGGCATTGCGGTTACCTATGAGGTTCATGTTGCACTGGTGAAGGCGATTTCGCTGCACAAGTACAAGAAGGACCATGTGGCCCATCTGGCTCCGGCGACCACCGCGGCAATCGGCGCCATGCTGGGGCTGCCGACGGAAGTGATCTTCCAGGCGGTCAATCAGGCCGTGCATCTGAGCTTTTCGACGCGCCAGTCCCGCAAGGGCGAGATCAGCTCGTGGAAGGCCTATGTGCCGGGGTTCTCGGGCAAGCTCGCCATCGAGTGTATCGACCGTGCCATGCGTGGCGAGGCTTCGCCTTCCCCGATCTATGAGGGTGAAGACTCCGTCATCGCCTGGATGCTGGGCGGCAAGAACGAGGCCTATCAGGTGTCCCTGCCCGCCCCCGGCGAAAGCCCGCGCGGCATTATGGAGACCTATACCAAGGCGCATTCGGCCGAATATCAGGCGCAGGCGCTGATCGATCTGGCCATCGATCTTTCGGGGCAGATCGGCGATCTTTCCAAGGTGAAGGACATTCTGCTCGAAACCAGCCATCACACGCATAATGTGATCGGCACCGGGGCCAACGATCCGCAGAAGATGGACCCGGAAGCCTCGCGCGAAACGCTCGATCACTCGATCATGTATATCCTGGCCGTCGCGCTCGAAGATCGCAAATGGCACCATGTGGATTCCTATACGCGCGAGCGAGCCCGGACGCCGTCCACGGTGGCGCTTTGGCACAAGATCCGTACGGTGGAGGAGCCGTCCTGGACCGTGCGTTACCTCGATCCCGATCCGGACAAGCGCGCCTTTGGCGGCAAGATCATCGTCACGCTCGATGATGGTCGCGTGATCACCGGCGAGCGTGGCGTGGCCGATGCCCATCCCAATGGCAACCATCCCTGGACCTGGCCGGACTATGCCGGCAAGTTCGAAACGTTGACCAAGGGCGACCTCGCCGAGGCCGAACGCAAGGCTTTTCTTGAGGCAGCAAAGGGGTTTGCGGGGCTCGCCGCGGGCAAGCTCGATGTGCTCATTCCTGCCCTGCCGCAGGGCAGCGTGACCCCCTCGAAGCCAACCGGCCAGGGCATTTTCGACCACGGTCTCTAAGGCAGAACGGCTGGATCGCGCCGCTTTGCGGGGCGCGATCCATGCGCTATGGAAGCCGGCTTTTGGACCGTAACCATGCTGGAGCAAGATGGATCAGGACGCTGAGACAATCGAGACTGCCGACGACCTGCTGCTGACCGATCAGTTGTTCGAGCAGTTGAGCGAGGCCATTGTCATCGGCACGCTCGCGCCCGGCACCAAACTCAGCGAACCGCGGCTGGCGGCGCAATATGGCGTCAGCCGGGGGCCTCTACGGGAGGCAATCAGGCGACTCGAAGAGCGCAAGCTCGTGACCCGAGCGCCTCGGCAGGGGGCGCGGGTGGTGGTGCCGACACCAGGCGATGCGCTGGAGCTTTTCACCATCCGCGAGGTGCTGGAAGGGCTGGCGGCTCGGCATGCGGCGGAGAATGCCACCGAGGCGGAAATCGAGCAATTGCGTGCCATGCTGGCGCACCACCGCGATGCGCTCTCGAAAGCCGATGCCATGGTCTATTGGCAGGCCACCGCCAATTCCGACTTTCACTTCATGATCGCCCGGATCGGCCGTAACCAGCACCTATTCGACCTGTTATGCGGCGAATATTACACGCTCTTTCGCCTTTATCGAATGCAGCACAGAATCGTACCCGGCCGGGCGCAGCGGGCGCTGGCGGAGCATGAACGCATTGTCGAAGCGATTGCCGACCGGGACGCGGAGCTATCGGAAATCCTGATGCGCCGGCACATCGCCTCGGCTCGCCATGGCCTCATCGCCCAGGCGGGCGCCTGAAGGCAAATTCGCCTCAGCCGCGGAAAAATCCGCGAGGCGGTCCGGCAGGCAGGCGTAGAATTGAGCCAGTTCGGGTTCGACTTTTTGCGCCAGGGTCCGGCAACGCTGGAGCAGCATTTCATCGAGTATGCCTTTGGCGAGCGCCAAGAGCAGTTCGGTGTGGCTTGCCAGTAAGTCCCCAAAGGCCGGGCTCGACTTGAGCGTTTCCTCGCCCACGAGCAGTTTCACCGGCTCGCGACCGGACATGCCCTTGAGTTCGACCCGGCCGGCATCGAGGAAAGTCAGCTCCTGCGCCGCGGCGGCCATTTCGGCCGTGGCGAGAATGCTGTAGCCGACCTGCCTGCATGCGCCTTCGATGCGGCTGGCGACGTTGACGGTGTCGCCGACGCAGGAATAGTCGAAGCGTTTTTCGAACCCCATATTGCCCACCAATGCGGGTCCCGTGGCGATGCCGATGCCGATATGGATGGGGTCGCCGCTGCCGCGGTTGAGGTCGCGCAGGGCGGCGCGCATGGCCAGGGCAGCGCGACCGGCGAGCAGGGCGTGGTCTTTTTCCTCGGCCGGGGCGTTCCAAAAGGCCATGACCGAATCGCCCATGAATTTGTCGATGGTGCCGCGATGGCGGATGATCGCACCGCCCAGGGCGGCGAAGAGACCGTTGAGAATGCCGACCAATTGATCCGGACTTGTCCGTTCGGCCAGGGCCGAGAAATTGCGGATGTCGGAGAACATCACGGTCAATTCCCGCACGTTGCCGCCGAGCCGCAAGAGGCTTTGATCGGCCTCGATCTGGGTCAGCACCGAGGGTTCGACATAATAGCCGAAGGCCCGGCGGATGCGGCGGCGGTCGAGATCGGTGACCGTGAAGCGTAGGAAAGCCATGGCGGCATAGGTGACGAGGGCGGCGAACAGGGGATAGCTGGGGTCGATGAGAAAGCCGGGAGACGAAAAACCCCACCAGCTGAAGGCAACCGATGCAGCAGCCACGGCAAGCGACACGCCGAGACCAACCAGCGGGCCGGAAACGACGACGGCGAGGACGATGACGAGGCCGGAGGCCGCGAGCAGCAGCAGTTCGAGGCCGGACACCCAATCGGCCCGGTCGAGAAAGGTTTGCGTCAGAATTTGCTCAAGCGCCTGGAGATGGATGGAAACGCCGGGAACGGGCATGCCGAGCGGGCTGACGCGGATGTCGTCGAGACCGGCTGCGGAACTGCCGATGAAGACGATGTGGCCGGCAATAAGCCGGGCGAGCGCGGCGTAGTCCGCACCGAGGAGGTCCGTCGCCGGGATATAAGTGTCTTCCTCCAATTCGCGAAAATAGAGCCGGAGATCGCCCGAGGGGCCGGTCGGGATGGAGAGATCGCCAATCCTGACGGTTTCGACGGTGCGGCCATCCAGACTATCGCCCATGACGACGAGGGTCGGCACGCCCATGGCAACGCGAAGGGCTTCGAGGGAAAGCGCCGGCAAGACGCCAGCTTCGACGCGCCACAGGAGCGGCAGGCGGCGCGCGACCCCGGCCCCCTGTCGGTCGAGACTGGCGACGCCGAG
>DATMSG010000043.1:0-1793 GCA_035565515.1 Devosia sp. | reverse complement strand
GCCGCTCGGCTCGCTTGACGCTGCGGCTTCGGGCCGCCAAGGATGCGGCATGACTTCTGCGCTGCGGTTTTCCTCATGAATGGTTCGCCGACCGACTGGCTCGACACTGACGCCCCGCCGGCGACGGAGGTCCTGCACGTCGATGTGGACGGCTATGAGGGGCCGCTCGATCTGTTGCTGGATATGGCGCGACGGCAAAAGGTCGATCTCGCCGCGATTTCCATCCTCGCTTTGGCCGAACAATATCTTGCCTTCATCGAACGGGTGCGCGAGCGCCGCATCGAGGTCGCGGCCGATTACCTGGTGATGGCCGCGTGGCTGGCTTATCTCAAGAGCCGCCTGATGGTGCCGCAGGCGCCCGATGACGATGAGCCCTCCGGCGAAATGCTGGCTGCCATGCTGCAGTTTCGGCTCAAGCGGCTGGAGGCCATGCGTCTTGCCGCCAGCCGCCTGTTGGGCCGGCCCAGGCTGGGATTGCAGATCTATTCGCGCGGCGCGCCCGAGCCTTTGGAAATCGCGCGAAAATCCATCTGGGAGGCGAGCTATTACGAACTGCTCAAGGCCTATTCCGCACAGCGCGAGCGCGGTGCCGTTACCGAATATCGCCCCTATACCCGCACGGTCTGGTCGTTGCAGGACGCGCGAGACATTTTGCAGCGCCTGATCGGAGACAGTGCCGAATGGGTCGCGATGGACACTTACCTTGAACAATATCTCGCCCGGCCCGACGAGCGGGCGACCGTCCGGGCCTCGACCTTCGCCTCGAGCCTGGAACTGGTTCGCCAGGGCGAAATCGAGGTGCGGCAGAGCGAGACATTTGGCCCGATCCTGCTGCGGCGCCGGAAACGCGAACAGCCATGAGCGATGAAGACGCAGATTACGGCGACGTGCGGGAGCGGCAATTGCGCATTATCGAGGCGCTGCTGTTCGCCTCGGCCGAGCCGCTTTCACTGGCCGAAATGTCGCCCTATGTCGGCGACGGCGCGAACCTTCCGGCGTTGATCGAAGAGCTGCGGGCGCTCTATGCCAATCGCGGCGTCAATCTGGTGCGGCGTGGCGATCGCTGGGCCTTCCGCACGGCTGAAGACCTCGGTTTCCTGCTGCGCCGCGAGGAAGAGGAAACGCGCCCGCTTTCCCGTGCCGCGCTCGAAACGCTCGCCATCATTGCCTATCATCAGCCCACGACCCGGGCGGAAATCGAGGAAGTGCGCGGCGTTGCGGTCGGCAAGGGCACGATGGACATCCTGATGGAAGCGGGCTGGGTGCGGATGCGGGGCAGGCGGCGCACGCCGGGCAGGCCCGTCACCTATGGCACGACCGAAGCCTTTCTCGACCATTTCGGTCTCGAACACCTGTCCGATTTGCCCGGGCTCGACGAACTCAAGGGGGCAGGGCTCCTGTCCTCCAGATTGCCGCCATCGCTGCAAATTCCACTGCCGTTCGATGGCGCCCTGCGCGAGGATGAAGACCCGCTCGCCCCTGACGATATGGGCGAGGCACAGGGCGACGACGAATAGAAAATCACTCTGGCCGGTTTTCGCACGTCAGCGGTGAACTCGCCGCGATCTATCCCGCTTATCCTCGCCTCCTATAAACTATGCCATTCTCTGCCCATTCCCACCGCAACACGCGGTACCGACGAAGTGCCGGGTGGGAAGACGGGCTGTTCGGGGTCGCCTGGACGGATGCGTGGATGCCGACAACCGGCCAGGCGGCAGCGAGCCCCCGTTGCATCTTCGGATGCTTCCGACGGCGAGCTGGACCGTAAAACCCCAAAAGGGGGCCGCTCGAGG
>DATMSG010000042.1:0-3139 GCA_035565515.1 Devosia sp. | reverse complement strand
CGCCATTTCCAATGCCTTCGAGGCCGGCACGGTCTGCGAGAGCGGGCGAAAACTCAATCCCGAAATCAGCATCATCGCCCGCGCCTATTCCGAGGAGGAAGAGGATTTTCTCCGCGGCCTCGGGGCCAGCGTCGTCATTCGCGGCGAGCGCGAAATAGGCAAGGGCATTCTGGGCCTGTTGCGCGACGAGGCTCCCGTGAGGCCCGCAGAGCCCAGCGGCCCGCTACCGCCGAGCGAAAATATCCTGGCCCAGGCCGCCGCTATCGTGGCCGTGGCCGAGCCGGTCATTCCCATGCCGCCACCCGCGGCAGAGGCTAAGATCGAACCCGAGACCACGATCGAGCCCGAGGCCACGATTGAGCCCGAGGCCACGATCGCGCCGGAGGCTGCTGCAGAGATCGCAGCGCCCATCGAGGTCATCGATGTCGCCGAACCGCCCGCGGTGATCGAGCTGCCTCCGCCCGCACAGGAGCCCGAGGCTTCCGTCCCCCCGGCCGAACTCGTCGCCGTCGAGCCCGCCGAAGATACCCCATCGATCGGCGAGGCCCCGCCGGCCATCGACGAGGTCATCATCCTGCCCCCGCCCGAGGCGCCGTCCGAACCGGCCGAGGAGGCCGTCGCTCCGGCCCAAGCCGAGCCGGCTGACAGCGAAGAGCCCGAAGAGCCTGCCGCAGCGGCGACCGAAGAGGAAAAGTCTCAAGAGACCGCAGAACCCGAGCCGGATGTGCCGGTCGTCAAACCGGAGCCGAGGGAGTAGGCCGGGCCATGATGTCGCAAAAGGCCAAATATGCATTGCGGGCCCTGGTGGCCCTGGCCCGGGCCGGGCGGGGCGAGAGCCGCATGATCGGCGAAATTTCGCGCGATCAGGCGATCCCGAAAAAGTTCCTCGAACAAATCCTGCTCGAGCTCAAGCGGGCGGGGTTCGTTTCCAGCCGGCGCGGCCGCATGGGTGGCTATGAGCTGGTGAAGGCGCCCGAGGAGATCATGTATGGCGAAGTGCTGCGCCTGATCGATGGCCCGATCGCGCCGCTGCCGTGTCTCTCAAAAATAGCCTATCGCAAATGCGAAGACTGCAAGGACGAAAGCTCCTGCGAAATCCGCCACGTCTTCGAGCGGGTAACCCTTGCCACCCGCGCCGTGCTCGACAGCACGAGCCTGGCGGCCTCGCTCAATCTCGAAGACCTGCCGATCGACGAAGTGGCTTAAGCGCCAATTCTCAAAATAGACCTCACCCTGAGCCTGTCGAAGGGCGAGGTCGGGGCTCCCAAACTTCGGTATGCCCGACCTCGTGGTTCGACAAGCTCACCATGAGATCTTGTCGTCCTCAGCCGAAAACCACCGTCTTCTTGCCGTTGAGCATGACCCGGCTTTCAAGGTGCAGCTTTACCGCACGCGCCAGCACCCGGCTTTCGATATCGCGGCCGGCGGCGACCAGATCGTCGGGGCTCATGGCGTGGGTGACCCGGGCGGTTTCCTGCTCGATGATCGGACCTTCGTCGAGATCGGGCGTCACATAATGGGCCGTGGCGCCGATGATCTTGACGCCCCGCTCATGGGCCTGGTGATAGGGTTTCGCGCCCTTGAAGCTGGGCAGGAACGAGTGGTGAATATTGATCACCTGGCCGAAAAGGCGCGTCGAGAGATTGTCCGAAAGCACCTGCATATAGCGCGCGAGCACCACGAGATCGGCGCCGGTGGATTTGACGATGTCGAGCACCTGGGCTTCCTGGCTCGCCTTGGTGTCCTTGGTCACGGGCAGATAGTGGAAGGGAATGCCGGCGTCTTCGGCAATTTTCCGGGCGTCTTCATGGTTGGAAATCACCGCAGCGACATCGGCGTCGAGCCAGCCGACGCGGATCTGATAGAGCAGATGCAGGAGGGTATGGTCGAACTTGGAGACCAGAATAACGATCTGCTTGCGCCGGCCCTCGTCGCTGAGGGCGGTCTTCATGTCGAAGCGCTCGATGGGCGATTTCAGCGCCTTTTCGATGGTCTCGCGGCCCATGCCCTCGGGCGCGGTAAAGGCGAGGCGCATGAAGAAGCGGCCGGTTTCCTTGTCCCAGAACTGGTTGGATTCGGCGATATTGGCGTTGAGCGCCGCCAACTCCGTGGTCACCGCGGCGACGATGCCGGGGCGGTCGGTGCAGGAAAGGGTCAGGACGAAATTGGCCGAGGACAAGTCAAGTCTCCGCAATAAGAGTTAGCCTGCGGTATCAGGCGGGCGCCCGCTGCCGTCAAGCCCCAGCACAAAAGGAAAAGGGCCGCTCGCATGAGCAGCCCTTCCCTGAGTCATAGGCCTCGAGGGCCTAGGAGGTTGGTGCTAGCGGAGATCACTCCCCGGCATCACCTTCAATCCCAGACCTCTGTCGAGTACCGCATTCTCAAAAGACACTGGATCACCTCCTTAAAGTTGGTTGAACATGGAGAGAACTTGCGCTGGTTCGCCCGGGCTGTCCAGTCACAAAAACTTCGTCATTCGCGCGTCCCGCCAAATCTATCCCCGCCTCACCCATCTGGCTCCACACTCTCTTTCAAAGAGAGGAGTCCATCCATGTCCGATTTCACCCGCAAGAGCGCCATCCCCAGCCACCAGGTTTCAGAGCACGAGCGCCTGAGCGAATTGCTCGAGGAGCTGCGGTTTGAGCTCTCCCTGCGCCGGCAAAACAGTCCGGTCGCCGGGCTCATGGCCGTCACGGTCAGGCGGTTCATGGCCGATATTTTTCGCCTGATCTCGCGCGAGCCGGGCAGCAGGGCATTGCTGCGTCTGCCCGAAGGGACGGAGATCGATCTGCAGCTCCTGCGCCGGGCGCTCCATGATGCCGAAGCCGGCCTTGCCGCGTTCCGCCGCGCCCATTCCGATCCCGATAGCAGTCGCGAAGATGGCTGGCTGGTGCAGGAGCTGTCGGATTGATCTATCCATCTTATCCCCGCTCCCCCAGAACCATGCCATTCTTTCCTCGTTCCCGCCGCTACACGCGGTACCGACGAAGTGCCGGGCGGGAAGACGGGCTGTTCGGGGTCGCCTGGACGGATGCGTGGATGCCGACAACCGGCCAGGCGGCAGCGAGCCCCCGTTGCATCTTCGGATGCTTCCGACGGCGAGCTGGACCGTAAAACCCCAAAAGGGGGCCGCTCGAGG
>DATMSG010000041.1:0-8495 GCA_035565515.1 Devosia sp. | reverse complement strand
CTCTGCGGCCTTGAGGTATGCAGCCGCCGTACCATAAGGCACGTTGCGACCGCCATAGCGGCGGACGCGGATATTGGCCTGTTCGGCATGCCCGGAAAAGCCTTCAAACATCGAGAGGCGCGAACCATAGGGGCCGATCTCGGCGGAGGGCTCGTCGGTCGCCCGTAAAGCTGGCGCTTGGCTTCGGCAACAATGCATTGCCGGGGCCTCGGTGCCGACGGCGGGAGCCGGCTTACCGTTGAAGCGCGGCGCAGAGGCCTTTTTTTGGCAGCCGCTTGGGCCGCCCGACTACCCCAGGGCCGTTTGGGCCGCGCAGATGCGGTCTATCAGCGCATCGAAATCGCCTTTGGGCGGGCGGTTCGTTGCCAGCCGCTGCTTAAGGTGCGCGATTGGCTCGGCCAGAATCTCATCCAGGCTCTCGGCGCAGGAGAAGTCGCCGACCACGCCCTTGATCTTGGAATTATCGAAAATGGCCGTCCAGGCCTTGTCTCCGAGCAGCGGGCCGACCCATTCGGGATTGTAGCGGACAAGGGTGTCGGTCGGGACGTGCACGATCCGGGCTTCAACGCCCAGCAAGCGGGCAATGGCCTTCTGGATGTCGTCCCAGATATGGGCGCGGTCATTGGTGATGTGGAAAATATCGGTGAGAGCGGCGGTTTTGCCGAAGAGGCGAACGAAAGGCACGGCGAAATCGACGGAGCGCGTCAGCGTCCAGGGCGTATTGCCGTCCCCGGCGACAATCGTGGGCTCGCCCTCGAGCATGCGGCGGGCCATGATATCGCTGTCGCCCATCATGATCGGCAGGCCGGTGCGCACCGTATGGCTCGGCCGCACGATGGTCCAGGGCAGGCCCTCCGACTTTGCCAGCAGTTCTTCGCAGGCGATCTTGGCCTGGCTATAGGGCCAGTAGGGATTGATGGCCGGCGTCTTCTCGGTGATCACATAGTGGCGCGCCGGCTTCTCGTAGACCGAGGCCGAGGAAATGAAGATATATTGCCCGCAATGACCGGCAAATATCTCAATGTCCCGCGCCATCTGATCCGGCGTGAAGGCGATGAACTGGCAGATAACGTCAAAATTGCGCTCGGCGAGCTTGGCATATTCGGGTCCGCCGAGATCGCCGACGATCGAGGTTACGCCCTTGGGCAAAACGTCCGCCCGTTTCCCCCTGTTATAGACGCTGACGTCGTGCCCCTGCGCGACCGCCTCGGCGACGCAAGGGTAGGAAATCTGACCGGTGCCGCCGATAAAAAGAACAGTCTTAGTCATGGAAACCTCTAAAATTGAAAGGAATTCGGCGCATTGGGCCGCGTCGCCGGCGCGTTCAAAAGTCTCGAAACCCGGTTAAACATGGTGGCAGCGGGCAGTGTGCCCCGGCCCGACCGTAATGGGATCGGGCATAGCCTCCGAGCAGATCGAGGTGGCTTTGGGGCAACGGCTGACGAATGGGCAGCCGCGGCTCGAGCGCGTCCTGAGCGGAATATCGGTCGCGCGGCGACCGGGCACGACGCCCATCTTACGGTGCGGATTGGGGACGGCTTCGATAAGGAGTTGCGTATAGGGGTGCCGGGGGTTGTCGGTGATTTCCTGGCTCGGTCCCTGCTCCACGATGTGACCGGCATACATGACCGCTGCTTCCTCGGCGAAGTAGCGGGCCGTGGCGATGTCGTGGGTGATGTAGAGCGCGGCGAGTTGGCGCTGTTGTTTCAAATCTTCGAGGAGATTGAGGATGCCGAGGCGAACCGACACGTCGAGCATCGATGTGGGTTCATCGGCCAGCAGGACATGCGGCTGTACCGATAGCGCGCGGGCGATGGCGACGCGCTGGCGCTGACCGCCGGAGAGCTCATGCGGCCGCCGCTTCAGATAGTCGGCGGCCGGCCGGAGACCAACGCTTTCGAGTAGCGAGAGCATTTCGGCTTCGATCGCCGCCCGCCCGCGCAGATCAGGCCGATGCAGCCGTAGCGGCCGTTCGAGATGATAGCCGATGCCTTGCGTGGGATTGAGCGATCCGAACGGGTCCTGGAACACCATCTGCACCTCGGCCCGATAGCGTTGCAGGCGTTGGCCCTTGAACTGGCTGATATCCTCGCCATGGAAACGGATAGCGCCGCCGGTAGGCTCGTAAGCGCGAGCCAGCATGCGGGCGCAAGTTGACTTGCCCGAACCGGACTCGCCGACCAAGGCCAGGGCCTTGCCGCGATAGAGCTGCAGAGAAACGCCGGACAATGCCTTCAAAAAAGTCTGGTTCAGAAACGCGCCGCCGAGGATGAATTCCTTGTCGACCGCTTCCATTTCGATGACGGGCGCCTCGCCCACCGGCTTTGTCTTAAGGGGGATTTCTAGTTCAGCAAGTGACATGCGGCCTCGCTTCGAAGTTCTGGATAGGCGCGCAGCTCGGGGGCGACTGAGCGGCAGATGTCCATGGCGTGTGGACAGCGCGGGGCGAACCGGCACCCTTGAGGCAATGCGCGCAAATCCGGCGGCGTGCCGGGGATGCCTTCCATGCGCAGGCGCGGACCGGTCAACGGCGGGAAACTGTTGCCCAACGCCCGGGTATAGGGGTGACGCGGATCGGTCAGGATGGTTTCGGCCGGCGCAACTTCCACAAGCTCGCCCGAATACATAACGCCGATGCGATCGCAGAATTCGATCATCAGGCCCAGGTCATGGGTGATGAACAGAACCGAAAAGCCGAGGCGGCCCTTGAGCTCCACGATCTGTTCGATGATGTCGCGCTGCACGACGACATCGAGCGCCGTAGTCGGCTCATCCATGATGATCAGCCGTGGTTGCAGCGCCAGGGCGATGGCGATGCAGATACGTTGGCGCATGCCGCCCGAAAACTGGTGCGGATAATCGTCGAGGCGCTTCGAGGGGATGCCGACGAGGTCGAACAGTTCCACGGCGCGTTTGCGCGCGCCTTCGGCGCCAAGATCGGGCTGGTGCGTCTCGATCACGTCCATGATCTGCTCGCTGACCGGGATGACCGGATTGAGCGCGTTCATGGCGGACTGGAAAACGAAGCTCACCTCGTTCCAGCGATAGGCCTTGAGCCGGGCCTTGTCGAACTTGAGAACGTCTTCGCCGTTGAGCCGGACCTCCCCGCCCGAGACGAGGCCCGGCAGGCGGGTCAGCCGCGCCAGGGCGAAGGCAACGGTGGATTTGCCGCAGCCGGATTCGCCGGCCAGCCCGAAGGCCTCGCCTTCCCTGATATCAAAGTCGATGCCATTAACGGCGCGCGCAACCGAATGATCGCCGACATAATCGACGGTGAGATTGCGCACCTGCATGAGGACGCGGTCAGAATACATCGGCACTTCTCCCCCGGCGCGCGAGGAAACGGCGGATGCGGCCGATCTTTCGCGATGCTTTGAGCTGTGGATTGGTGATCTCGTCGACAGCGAAATTGATCATCACCAGCGCCGCGCCGGTGAGCATGATGGCGATGGCCGGCGGCCAGATTTCCCACCAGGCGCCCACTTGCAGCGCCATGTTGTTCTGCGCCCAATAAAGCATGGTGCCCCAGGTGACGGCATTGGGATCGCCGAGGCCGATAAAGCTCAGTGCGGCTTCCGCGAGGATCGCGGAGATGGTGCCGAGCACGAGGCCGCCCATGAAGAAACTCAGCATATTGGGGAAGATTTCCTTGAGGATGATGCGCCACTTCCTTTCGCCCATGAGCTCGGCTGCGAGGATGAACTCGCGGGTACGGAGCGACATGGTCTGGGTGCGAATGGTGCGGGCCGACCAGCCCCAGCCGGTCAGCGCCAGGACGATGCCGATCACCAGAGGCCCGGCGCTATCCACCAGGCTGGCTATGACGATAATCAGCGGCAAACCCGGCAAGACCAGCACCACATTGACGAGGAAGGTCAGCACATCGTCGATGCGACCGCCGAAGTAACCGGCCGAAATACCAACAGCGAGGCCGATCAGCGCAGCGGCAAGGCCCGCACCGAACCCGACGGCAAGGCTGGTCCGGCTGCCATAAGCGAGCTGGGTATAGACGTCCTTGCCCATGCGGGTGGTACCCATGACGTGTTCGTAGCTCGGCGCGACATGCGGCTTGCCGGCCCGGCGTTGTGGATTGTATTCGCTGAAAACCGGCCCGAGGAGCGAGAAAAGGATTAGCCCGAGAAGGACGATAACGCCGGTCATGCCCTTGGGATTGGTGACGAAAGCAGCCAGCGATGGCGGCAAATTGCTGGTCCAGCCCGGCCTGCCCTTGATGCGCAGTTCACGCATGAGTTCGGTCTGGCTGGGAGCGGCGCTGGCGATTGCGGCCTCGTCGAGGCGGTCCAGCAGCGTCATGGACGGAGTGTGGGTGACGTCAGCCATGGATCAGCCCTTTCGCAAGCGAGGATCGAGTATGACATTAGCGATGTCCGAGAGAAGATTGGCGACAAGCACCGACATGGTCAGAAGCAGCAGCTGGGCCTGGATAAAGGAATAGTCGCGGCTTTCGATGGCGGTGACGGTGAACTTGCCGAGACCGGGATAGTTGAACACCTGCTCGGTCACGAGCGCCCCGCCGAGCAGGAAGCCGACCGACAAAGCCAGTGAGGTAATCTGCGGCAGGATGGCGTTGCGCGCGACATAACGGTAGCGAACGCGACGATCGCTCAGGCCCTTGGCCCGCGCCAGGATCACAAAATCCTCGTTGAGAAGATTGATCATCACATTGCGCATGCCCAGGTGCCAGCCGCCAAAGCTGACGATCAAAATAGACAGCACCGGCAGGGTCGCGTGATAGAGGACATTGCCGATAAACTGCGGATCCCAGGAGGGAACCAGCCCCGTCGAATGCGCTCGGCCCAGTGGAAACCACTGCAATTGCAGCGAAAAAGCATAGAACAGCAGCAGCGCCACGACCGCCGGCGTGAAGGCGTTGAGCATGACATTGATGGGTGTAAAGACGCTGTCGAAGAACCCGCCGCGGTTCCAGGCGGCGTGAATACCCATCATCGTGCCGATCAGAAAGGCCAGCGCTATGGCGATGCCGACGAGAACCAGGGTCCAGGTCGCGCCGTAGAAGAGAAGCGACGAGGTCGGTTCGGGGAACTGGACGGTCGAAATGCCGAAATCCATGCGCAGCACCTGGCCGACATAGCCGATATATTGCTCCCATAGGGAACCGGTGGTGCCGTAGGAGGCTCGAATGGCTTCGACCTGGGCATCGTTGAGACGGCCCTGAAACGAGGCAATGATGCGTGCCGATGGGTCGCCCGGCATGATGCGCGGGATGAAGAAGTTGAGCGTCACCGCTACAAAGAAGGCCGCCAGATAAAATGCGACGCGCCGCAGAATATAGGTCATCTGTCCAATCCTCGCGTAGCCCGGCGGGACCCGGGAGCAAGCCCCGCCGCAGCTCCTGATCGTCCGGCACCCGAAGGTCCCGGACAATGTGAGCGACCAGCCGCCCCTCAGCTGGAAAGACGGCCAGCCCTTGGTTAGCGGCTGATAGGCTTGAGCGAGAGGGCGTGGATCACACGCTCACGGGTGCCTTCGAACACCGTGGGGCGGACATAGGGGTTTTCCTCGGTCACCCAACCTTCGAAATTGCGTGTGGAATATTCGTACCAGGTGGGGTTGGCGAAAAGCCCGATGACCGGCAGGTTTTCGGCCACAGCGGTATGAATGGTGTTCATGTGCCGCATCTGCTCGTCGCGGTCTGCCGTGCTGCGGAAGGCCTGGAGGGCTTCCTCGATTTCGGGCAAGCGCATCTGATGCATGGCCTGATAGTCTACGCGGCCCGGCTCCATGTTGCGCGGATTGAACATGGGATTGTAGGTGTTGTATGGCGTTGCGCCGCCATTGGTCCACATGATGTAGCTATCGAAATCGCCAGTGCGGGCCTTATCGTTCCAGGCTCCCTGATCCATGGTCCGCACGACGGCATTGATGCCCACATCCTGCAGATTTTCGGAGATGGTCTGCCCGGTATTGATCCAATCCGTCCAGCCATTGGGAATATTGATCTCGAAGGCGATCGGCGTGCCATCGGGATTGTCGCGGAAGCCGTCATTGTCCGCATCGACGAATCCGGCCGCATCGAGTAATTCCATGGCCCGGTCCGGGTCATATTGCATCAGCCAGGTATAGGGCTCGAGCGCTTCTTCGTTGAACCAGGTGGCATAGGCTTCGCCTGTGCCGACCGGGAAGCGGGTGTGGGTGGTCAGGCCGAAGGTCGAGATATCGACGATGGTATCGCGGTCGATGGCGACCGAGAGCGCCTTGCGGAATTCGAGATCGTTAAACGGCGCCTTGGTGGTATTGATCTGCAGGTTGACGTCGCCGCCGGCGGGCAGCCAGTAGTTGTTGAATTCGCTTTGCGGCGTGAAGGTGATTTCCGGGTCGGTGAGGCCAGTGCCGAGCCAATCCACTTCGCCCGCCGACATTGCGGCGATGATCTGCTCATTGCCGTTAAGCTGCAGGAAGCGCAGGCAGTCGATGGCGTTTTCCGCATTATAGCGGCTGGTTTCGTTGCGGCAGAGTTCGACCGACGAGCGGGAGAAATTCTCGACTTTCGTCCAGGGGCCTGTCGCCACGATCTCGGTATTGGCGAAGTTCTTGGGATCTTCGATGCTGGCCCAGATGTGCTCGGGCAATGGATAGATGCCACCCAGCGCAAAGCGGGCCAACGCATCGGGCTCCTTGAGATTGAACTTGACCGTATAGTCGTCGATCTTTTCGGCACTGACCACCGTGCCGGTGTCGGTTTCCTCGACATAGACGTCAATGCCCATCGGGTAATCCTGATTGGCTTTGGCGTATTCGAAGGTAAAGATCACGTCGTCGGCGTTGAAATCCTCGCCATCGCTCCACTTGACGCCTTCGCGCAGCGTATAGGTGATCGATGTCAGATCGTCCGAGATTTCATAGGCCGTCGCCAGGGCCGGATAGTCCTTGTCCGGATTCCAGATATTGTCGATCCACAGCGGCTCATAAGCGAAGTCGCGGACCATCTGCTGGGGCCCGGTGGGGTTATTGGGGTTGAAATTCTCGACCAGCGCGTCGCTATCGATGGGATGAAGCGTCAGCACCACCCGGTCAGCCTGCGCCATGGCCGGCATGGTCAGGGCGAGCGTCGCCAGGCCGGCCGTCATCAGGGCCATTTGCCTGATCTTGTTCATTTTCGTTCCTCCCACTTATTTCTCCTCCCTCGAGAATAGCTTGGTTGAAAATCATCGACCCTGTGCCGGCCGACGAGCGTGCGGCTATGCGACCTCCTTGGCGAGATGTCGCATGGCCACGCTGGAGCGGACCACAAGAGAGGTTCCGACCAGCGATTGCAGCGGTCCGGTTTCGGAACCCGTCAGCAAGCCGAGAAGTTGGTTTGCCGCTTGGCCACCCAGCACATCGGGCTGCTGCCGGATGGTGGTGAGTGGAGGCGACATGAATTTGGCGTGGTAAGCATCGTCGAAGCCGATCACCGAAATATCGTCGGGCACCCGGAGGCCCGCTTCGCCAAGGGCAAGGTAAAGTCCGGCCGCAATCACGTCGGCGCCGGCGAAAACAGCGGTAAAATCGCGCCGGCGCCGCAAAAGTGCGCGGCCGGCTTCGTAGCCGAAATCTTCGTGAAACAGCCCCGCCTGCACTTCGATATCGCTCAACGACATGCCGATTTCGGTCAGCGCAGCCTCGACGCCCTTGAGCCGGTCCTTGGCATCGCCGATTTCGGGATCGCCGGAGAGATAGACGATATTGCGGTGCCCCTGTTCCAGCAGATGCCGCATCGCCATGCGGGCGCCCTCGAAATTGTCGAGCGCGACCCGACCACGGGACAACGGGCAATGGTCGTGACCGATGGAAACCACGGGAATCTTGGCCTGGCGCACGATCTCGACGACATCGGCCCGCATGGGACGCTCGAGATACAGCACGATGCCGTCGCAGGAGCGATCGACCATTTCGACGATGGCGCGTGCTTCCTGATCCTGGTCGGCATAGCCGGAAGAGACCATCAGCGATTTTCCTGCAGGGCGGATGGCGCGCTGCACGCCGAAGATAATGTTGGCGAAATAAGGCGTTCCGATATCGACCACGACGGCGCCGATGACGTTGGAACGATTGGACCGCAGGGCCCGCGCCAGCGTATTGGGGCGATATCCAAGCTCGGCAATAGCCACCTCGATGGCCCGGCGGTTGGCCTCGGACACGTAACCATTGCCCGACACCACGCGCGAGACGGTGGAGCGGGAAACGCCGGCGCGTTTGGATACGTCCGAGATGGTGGCCATAAGCCGTTTTCCTCCGCCGGCCTCTTCTGGGACCGATCCCACAAAGAATGGTATCGATTTCATTTCAAGGTCAAGCCCGTTTCTGCCCCTCGGCTCCGGATTGTGAACGGTTCACCGGACGCCCAGTGCGGGCGGGAGAATTGTTCTGGCCCGGGGAAAGAAGGACTCGAAAGCGGCGAAAAAAAACCTTATGTTTCGGTCGCTTTTGGGAAAGACGATTCAAAAGTTACAGTTGAGGACTTTGCATGACCG
>DATMSG010000040.1:0-23204 GCA_035565515.1 Devosia sp. | reverse complement strand
GCGGCGGGCGGGAAGGCTGTGTCGCACAAGGCGGACGTTGCCGATCCGGCCGCGGTTGGGCACATGTTCGACGAGGCCGAAAAGGCCTTCGGCGGCGTCGATATTCTGGTCAATAGCGCGGGGATCATGACGCTGGCCGCGATAGGCGAGAGCAGCGACGAGCTGTTCGACCGTCAAATCGCCGTCAACCTCAAGGGCACGTTCAATACGCTGCGCGAGGCCGCACGGCGGTTGCGGAATGGCGGGCGTATCGTCAATTTCTCGACCTCGGTGGTTGGCCTCAAGCTCGAGACCTACGGGGTTTATGCCGCGACCAAGGCCGCGGTCGAGACCATGACGAGCATCCTCGCCAAGGAGCTCCGCGGGCGGAACATTACCGTCAATGCCGTCGCGCCCGGACCCACGGCCACGGACCTCTTCCTAAACGGCAAATCGGACGAGCTTATCGACAGGATGGCCAAGATGAACCCGCTCGAGCGCCTGGGCACGCCCGAGGATATTGCCGCGGCGGTGGCATTTCTCGCCGGTCCCGACGGCGGTTGGATCAATGGCCAGACCATTCGCGCCAATGGCGGCATGGTTTGAGCGGAAGCCGAAACACAGGAGATTGAAATGAACAAGATCATTCTCGTTAGCGGCGCATCGAGCGGCTTCGGTGCGCTGAGTGCACGCGCTCTCGCCGATGCGGGCCACACCGTTTATGCCGGCATGCGCGGGACCACCGGCCGGAACAGCAAGGCGGTGACCGAGGCGGCCGGCTATGCCGAGGCGCATGGCGTCGATCTCAAGTCCATCGAACTCGATGTCGTCGACAATGCCTCTGTGGAAGCGGCGGTCGCCGCGATCATCGAGGAGCAGGGCCGGCTCGATGTATTGGTGCATAATGCCGGGCATATGTCCTTCGGTCCGGCCGAAGCGTTTACGCCCGAGCAGTTCGCCGAACTTTACGACATCAACGTGCTCTCGACCCAGCGCCTCAATCGAGCCGCGCTGCCCCACATGCGCAAGGCCGGGGCCGGGCTTCTGGTCTGGATCTCGTCGTCGAGCGCCAGTGGGGGGACGCCACCATTTCTCTCGCCCTATTTCGCGGCAAAAGCGGCAATGGACTCCTTGGCGGTGTCCTATGCCAGCGAGTTGACGCGTTGGGGTATCGATACTTCCATTATCGTGCCGGGCGCCTTTACCAAGGGGACGAACCATTTCGCCCATGCCGGGGCACCCCAGGACAGCGCCCGGGCGGCTGAATATAGCGATGGTCCCTATGCCGGCGTGGCGGACAAGGCGCTTCAGGGGCTTGCGGCGCTGGAACCGGCGGATGCCGATGCTGCGGAGGTCGCGCGGGCCGTCGTTGGGGTCGTCGATATGGAACCGGGCAAGCGGCCGTTCCGGGTGCATGTCGATCCCGCCCAGGACGGGGCCGAGGTGGTCAATGGCGTAGCCGATCGCGTGCGGGCGGAAATGTTCCGCCGGATCGGGCTGGAAGATCTGCTCCGCCCGGGAAAGGCGCATCCATGACAGCGGCAACCGAGATAGCCGAGCTGCAGCGGCGCTGGATCCTTGAAGGTTGGGAAAAAGCGCCCGGCGAAAAGTTCGTGTTCAAGCACAAGGCCGGGATTTTCTACGACTGGGAGAGCGCCGACATGGCGCTCTACGACAGCTTCGATCCCGACCTGCGGCTGGCACGAAGCCCCGGAGAATGGGCCGAGGCCTTCGAGGCCTCGTTCGATCGGATGCATAGTGCGCTCCATGCCGTTATTGCCGAACCGCAGGTGCTGGTCAGCGGCGCTTTTGCGGCCAGCACGTTCGAGTTCTGCGCAAGGATCCAACGCGCGGATGGAACGGCAAACGGCGTGATCTGCCGGACCTCGCATGTTTTCGGCCTGAGGGCCGGGGGCTGGAAAATCGTGCGGGAACACACGTCTGGCCGGACCGTTCCGGTCGAGGAGGTCGAGCGCCTCCTTGAGCAGTTCGAGCCGGACAAGCTTGCCATGATAACGGGAGAACAAGGAGCCTGATGATGACAATCGCGAAGGTGCTTTTGGCGACCTTGATGTTGGGTGTTCCTGCGCCGCTGGCGCAAGCGACGCTCGCCCCTTCAACCACAGAGGAAAACGGAACCATGCAACAGCATCCCTATATCGGCATGTGGGTGACCGGCGACGGCCATGTGCGCCAGGAACTCCTGCCCAACGGCCGCTATGATGAGGCCCGTGGCACACGGCAGAGCGCCTATCAGGGGCGCTACGAAGTAACCGGCAACATGATCTACTACTGGGACGATACGGGTTTCGAGGCAGATGGCGAGTTCGTCAACGAGAACGAACTGCACCATGGCGGGATGATCTTTTTCCGCGAACGCTAAGGGGTGGAACGGCGGGGCAACCCGCCGTTCTCCTATTCAACGCCGCTGCCGCAGCAGCAGGATCGCTATCGCCATGCCCGGCAGCGCCATGCCGAGATGGGCCCAGATGGGATACATCTTGGCCATGCTCGGATAGGTGTCTTGTGCCAGATAGAGGGCGAAGGGCACGAAATAGGCAATCGCCCAGACACCCGCCAGAACCCGCAAGGCGGTTCCGCTTTTGCTTCGCAGCACCCCCAGGATTGCAACAGCGACGGGCGCCGCGGCTATGAAGGCAAATCCAAAGATGATCAGAAGAGGGGCCAGCCAGGCGGCGATCTCCGCCAGTCTTGCGACCCCGACGGAACGCTTGCTCCCCGATATTGCGCGAACTTCACTCATGTCTCAAACCTCTCGCTCGTCAGTTTTATGATGGGATTGGCTATGCCGCCCGGCAGTCACCGGGCTTCAGCCGCCACGCGGTCGGCCAGGCGGGCGTTCCAGAGATTAAGCGTGTTCTCGAGGAAGTCGCTCTGATCGCTGTGGTCACCGGGAAACTCCCAGTCTTCGATGGATTCCGCGTTTCGCAACAGCGTCCCGGTTCCATTGGGTTTCAGTTCCCACACATGGACGGCGCCGCCCGAGCCGTTCCAGATCAGTCGCCTTGCCGGTTCGACGACGACCAGCCTGGAGACGACCGTCTGGCCCTGGGGCTGCCAGTGAAGACTTGTGCCCGCTTGCAGCGGTCCATCGAGCCGGGCCGAGGCAAATTCGGGAAGCCATTCGGTCCAATTGTCCACGTCGGTCAGAACGGCCCAGACAGCTTCAGGGCTGGCATGGATTTCAAGCTGGGTGTCGGCGACGATATCGGCGCCGGGATTGATCTCGATGAGGGCCTTTTCCTCGGCATTGACCACCCCGGAGAGGGGAAGCAAGAGGGCGATGGGGGTGGCGATTTTACGCAGGGTCATGGGGGTTTTCCTTCTGCATGGAAGCGGAAGTGCTTCGCTTATGGACAAGATGGCCCCGGACCAGCTGAAACAGAATTGCCAATAAGCCTTCAGGTGCTGTAAGTTTTCTTATGAGCCATGTGTCCTGGGAAGATCAGCGCATTTTCCTCGCCGTCCTGGAAGCGGGCAGCCTCTCAGGCGCCGCGAGGCGGCTTGGCCTGTCGCACCCCACGGTCCGCGCACGGATCGAAAGTCTCGAAAATGCCCTGGGAACGGTGCTCTTCACCCGTTCCGTCAACGGCCTCGCCCCGACCGATGTGGCCGCGACCCTTGGAGACGCGGTGCGAAAAATGGCGGCGGCGTCCGAGCTTTTCGTCCGTCAGGCAACAGCCGTCAGCAACGAAGTCGCCGGTGTCGTGCGTCTCAGCGTCTCGGATGTAACCGGCGTCGAAGTTATTCCGCGCATGCTTCACACCCTGCGGGAGCGGTATCCTCAATTAAGGATCGAGCTTGTCCTCAGCAATGAGCAGGCAAATGTTCTGGATCACGAGGTCGATCTGGCTGTCCGCAATGCGGTGCCAAAACAGGAAGCCCTGGTTGCCCGCCGGGTCCGGCAAGTGCCAATCGGCCTTTATGCCTCACCTGGCTATGTGGCGCGTCGCGGGGTCCCCTTGGACGTCGAAGACCTCACCAACCACGACGTGATCGGGCCGGATCGCAGCCTTGCAGATCTTGCAATCGCTGATCGGCTGGGAGGGGATCTTCGCAATCGCTTCGTGCTTCGCACCGATAGTCACCCCGCTCAAATGGCGGCCGCGCGCGCTGGTCTCGGCATCACGGCATGCCAAGTTCCTCTGGGCGAGGCGGACCCCATGCTGGTACGGGTGCTGCCGAATTTCGAGTTGGGAAGGCTGGACGTCTGGCTCGTGACGCATGAAAGCCTGTCCAGGGCTCCCGCGATCCGAGCAGTCTTCGACCATCTGGCAGCGGCCTTTGCTGCCCAGAAATATTAGTCGGCGCACCTCCACGCGCCCATTCGGCAAAGCGCCGCGAAATCGAAAGCACCAGAACATGCGGCGCCAACAGTCAAGTCGGGCCGCTGCGTTTGTCGATGATATGATCGACAAAGGCGCGCAACACCGCGGGCATGAGCCGGCGCTCGGGATAGTAAAGCGACGGAGCCGGAAACGACGGGCAGAACGCGCCAAGCACGATCGCGAGTTGCCCGGCTTCGATCCAGGGAAGGCATTCCTCTTCGAAGAGATAGGCCAGTCCTTCTCCGCGCAGGGCTGCCATCAGCTGGACCCGGGTGGAGTTGGAAAAGATTGGCCCCCGCGGCATGAATGAAATTTGCCGACCCTCCATGACGAAGGTCCAGGGCAAGACCTTTCCTCCCGGAAACACCTGCGCAAAGCATCGGTGCCGGTGCAGATCCGCCGGGTCGGCCGGTACGCCCTTGGCAGCCAGGTACGCGGGAGAGGCGACCACGATCAGCCGCTGCGGCGCGCCGAGCGAAACGGCCACCATGTCCTGGATCAGGTTTTCGCCATAGCGGACGCCCGCATCGAACCCCGCATCGACGATATCGATCAATTGTTCGTCTGCGATCAACTCGAGCTGCACATGGGGGTGCTCGACGATGAAGCTCGATGCCAGCGGGGCAAGTCTGAACTCGAGCGCCGGCGTGGGGCCATTGATGCGCAGCCGCCCGGACAGGAACGCCGCAGGCGCCGCCAGTGCCGAAACGGCCGCCTCGATCCCGGCGACATGATCGGCAATTTCTGCCAGCAATTGCCCGCCCGCCTGGGTGAGCGCCACGCTGCGCGTTGTCCGGTTTAACAGCCGCACGCCCAGATCGGCTTCGAGGGCCCGCAGACGCTCGCTTAACGTGGAAGCCGGCATGCCCAATTCGGTCGCCGCCTTGCGGAAGTTGCGGTGCTTGGCAACGGCCGCAAAGAGCGGAACGGCGTTGAGGTCGAGGCGTCTCATTGTTCGTAAATCCGAATACCACATGCAATTTTTGGCTGCTTATCCGATCAAAGACAAGGGCCTACCTTTGCTGCATGCATCGACACATGCATCGCAAAGGAGCACAAAATGTCTCGCAAACTTGGAAAGAACGGCCCCACCGTCTCCAATATCGGCCTGGGCGCCATGGGCATGTCGGACCTTTATGGTCCGGCGGATCGCGCCGAAAGCCTGGCGACTATTGCGGCGGCTCTCGATGCCGGCATCACCTTGATTGATACCGGCGACTTCTACGGCTCCGGCCACAATGAGATGCTGATCCGGGACGCGCTTGCAGGCCGCAGCCGCGATAGCATCCAGTTGAGCGTCAAGTTCGGCGCCCTGCGCGACCCCGCCGGCGGCTGGGGCGGCACCGATAACAGCCCTGTCCATGTCAGGAACTACCTGGCGCAGAGCCTGCAGCGGCTGGGAACCGACTATATCGACATCTACCGTCCCGCCCGGCTCGACCGAAATGTGCCGATCGAGGACACGGTCGGCGCCATCGCCGAAATGGTCGAAGCCGGTTATGTCAAATCGATCGGGCTATCGGAGGTATCGTCCGAAACGCTCCGCCGCGCCCATGCGGTGCACCCGATTTCGGACTTGCAGATCGAGTATTCGCTGATCTCGCGGGGGCTCGAAGGCGACATCCTGAACACCGCTCGCGAGCTTGGCATCGGCATTACCGCCTATGGCGTGCTGTCGCGCGGGCTGATCTCGGGCCACTGGAACAAGGCCCGCGCCGGCGAATACGACTTCCGCAACATCAATCCCCGTTTCCAGGGTGAAAACCTCGAACACAACCTGGAACTGGTGGAAAGAATGCGAACCATTGCGGAAGCCAAGGGGATTACCGTCGCTCAACTGGCCATTGCTTGGGTCCTTGCCCAGGGAGAGGACATCGTTCCGCTGGTTGGTGCGCGCAAACGGGACCGGCTGGCCGAAGCCTTGGGGGCGCGGGCCGTTTCACTGACACCCCAAGATCTTGAGCAGCTGGACATGACTATCCCGGCCGGTGCTGCCGCAGGCGCCCGCTACAACGACTACCTCCTGGGCGAGCTCGACAGCGAAGCCAAACGCTAATCCTCACGCCTGCGGGAACGTCCGCAAGGCAGGCGTTCCCCATCATCATGCAAAGGCAATATCCATGACCGACCTTCCTTCACCGCTTGCCCGCCTCGTCGAAACCGTCAATGGCGGGGACACCGCCGGCTTTCTCGATCTTCTCGCGCCCGACGGCGTCGTCGATGACTGGGGCTCCGTTTATAGAGGACGTTCAGAGATCAAAGCATGGTCCGACCGCGAACTCATTGGCGCCAAGGGCATAATGACCATCCGCAGCATCGGGCAAAGCGGACCCGATACCGAAATCATCGCCGACTGGAAAAGTAACTTCTTCACCGGCCCCGGGCGCTTCACCTTCCGGCTGCAGAACGACAAGGTCGCGCTCTGGCGCATTCGTGGCCTCTAAGCGAGGGGTGGGCGTCACCGCAGCCCGGTCGAGCAGTCTCCCGAGGCGGGGCGTCAGTGACCAGGTCTCGTGCGAAAGGTCGAGTGCTCTAGCCGCCGGGCAGGGGGCTGCCCGCACTCTCGCGTTTGGCCGATAGCGCATCGCGGACGGCGCCGGCCACTTCCGCGGCATTCATCGCAGTCGTGTCGATCACCCTGGCGGCTTGCGGGCGCAGGCTGAGGTTGCGGCTCTCGCCAATGGCGGCGGCGATGGCCTGATCCAGGGCCTGGGCGGTCAAGCCGATCCGGTCATCGCCCTGAATTTTCGGTCCGTCACCGCGGGAGCGTCGGGTAATGCGATCGGCCAGGGCATCGGGGGATGCATGAAGCCAGAATATGAAGGCCGCGTCGGCGCCGTAAAGGCCGTGCAGACGCGCGATGACGCCCGGTTCTCCGCTGATGACGACCGTTCGTGCGCCATTCTCGGCAAGGCTGGAGGCCAGGGCATGCGCATTGGCGGTGCGAAGGGAAGCAAGCGCCGCCTCGTCTCGCTCGATGGCGAGGAACCCCACCTGTTTGGTATCGAGATAGCCGACAGGCTCGCCGCCCCGTGCCAGCGTGGAAAACAGCTGAAAGCCGGCCGTGGACAGCCCCGCTCCGCCGGGTCCGGTCAGCATGATTATCCGGCCCGGCGCCGAAGGAGAATATTCCGCCGGGGATTGGGCTCCGTTCGGCGTGTTCTCCAGCCAGGCAAGGATCGTGTCCCGGATTGCCGCGGACAGGTCCGAGGGCGATTGCTGGCCGGTTTCGAGCCGCAGATCCGCCAGACCGGGATCGATCCGATCGGCATAGCGCACCGCTTCGTCGGCAAGGTCCACGCGCCATCCGCGCTGCCGCACCCGTTCCCGGATCGTCTCGGGACTGGCCACCAGGTGGACAGCCAGAACCTCCGCGCGGGGCACGCCAGGTAGCAGGGCCTTAAGATGCGCCCGGCTATCGGCCAGGCCGGCAACGACGAGGACACGGGCGCCGGCCGCGCGAAAACCGCGATCGAGCCCCGGCAGCGCCGAGGCGATCAACTCCGTTTCCGACGCTTGCACACCATGGGCGAGTCGCAATTGATCGGCATCGACAAAAGCCGCTTCCACCCCGGCAAGGCCGAGGTCTCTTATCAGGCGATACCCGACCGTGGACTTGCCCACTCCGGACGTACCCAATATCCAAACTACAGGTAGCATGCTGACCGCCTGGCTCCATCCGTTTCCATTTGTGTGCCGATGGTCGGCTGCCGCCATTGTCGACGGGAACGCCGCCCATGAGCAACCAGCCGACATCGGGAAATGCCGGGCCCAGAGATGAAAGGCGGTCCTGATCGGGCCGCCTTCGCTTTAGCTAGGCCCCGAATGCGGGGTGATAGGTGACGTCGCCTTTGGCATGGGGGCCGGCGAGGATCAGGCGCTGAAAATAGGGCGACGGCGCGCCGCCGTAAGTCAGGTCCGGATCGCTCTCGAAGCCGAACCGGCCATAATAGTCGGGATCGCCCAGCAGGACGCAGCCCGCGGCCCCCAGCGATCGGAGCTGGTCGAGCCCGGCCCGTATGAGCAATGTGCCGATCCCCCGGCCTTGCCTGTCCGGACGGATGGAGATCGGCCCGAGGCCATACCAGTCGCCCTCGGTGCCGGGGATGTCCACGGGCGAAAAGGCAACATGACCGACGATGTCGTCCTGGTCGACGGCAACGAGGGATAGGGTCAGCGCCTGCGCTGCCCTGAGATTTTCAATGATGCGCGCCTCGGTCCCGCTGCTATAGGGCGCGGTCTTGAATGCTGCGGTGGTGGTCGTGCTGATGGCGGCGACGTCGGCTGGTCGCTCGGCTCTGATTTCCAATGTCGTGAACCTCTGTGAAAGCCCAAATACGCAAACCGGCGCCGCATCGCGGAGTACGCGATACGGACAGGCTGCGATCGCGCGTCTTACGCAAGACGCCTAGAGGATGCCCACAATCATGACCGGAAAATTAGGCGAGCCATAGGCCGCTGGCAATCCCGTCCGGAACCCTTTCCTGCTCGCTCGGTCACAAATCCACAGCGCGTGCCGGCCGCGATTGACTCCCGATCCACTCCTGTGGTTGAGTGAACAAAACAAGAACATGGTGGCGATCATGGAAGAACCCGATCTGTTCGGCGCGACGCCGAGCCCCGTCGAGCACCGAACCTATTTTGCGCTTTACCCGCCCCCGGACATTGCGGTCCGCATCGAACGCTATGCCCGGGACCTGGCGCGCGGCCGGTTCGCGCGGCGCATCGTTGCCGCTGGCCGGCTGCATATTTCGCTCAATGGCCTGCAGCGGGGGCAGCAATTGGCGCCGGAAGAGACCGAGGAGGCGCTGATGATCGGGGAAGCCGTCCGTCGCCCGCCCTTCGATCTGGTTTTCGATCGGGTCCAGACCTGGGACGGCGGACGCCAGCAGGCGCGGCGCGGCCCCGCACCGACCGTGCTGTGCTGTTCCGAACTGCCCCGCGAGGCTATTGCGCTTTATGACGACCTGCGGCGGCGGATGCAGGAGGCCGGCATGCGCACGGGCCGCAGCGCCTTCAATCCGCATATCACGCTCTTTTATGCGCCGGGCCGTTTGCCGACGCGGGCTTTGCCGCGCCCGCTTCGCCTGCATGTCGACCGGTTCTGCCTGGTGCATACCGCCACGGGCGCGATGCGGCCCGACTATCTGGCCTCCTGGCCGCTCAAGCTCTGATCAGGGAATGGGTTTTGGCAGGACCGGTGCCACCAGGCGCCGCAGCCAGTCGAGCAGGGCCACGGCGGCGGCCTCCACCGGCTTGCGGAAGCGCCATTCGAAGAGATTGGCGAAGACCATGGCCATGATGAAGGTGGAGGCGATGGTCACCCATAGCGCTACCTGCGCCGGCATATAGAGGTCGAGCAGGGTCAGCAGGCTGATCCCGACATTTTCGTGGATCAGATACCAGGAAAAGCTCAGGAGCCCGACCTGGGCAAGCGCCGGCGACAGGCCGGGCACGGTCGGAAAAGCCTTGCCCCGCACGAAGCGCAGGAACAGCGCCACCAGTACGAGATAGACCAGCGCGCAGACGGTCGCGGTCAGCCAGCCGTCATGCAGTTCGAACGAATAGGCCTCGATCCAGACCACTATGGTGGAAGCGACGACATTGGCGCCCAAAAGCCTCCCGGCGCCCTTGCTGTCTCCCTCGAACTGTCGCCCCAGAATGCCCACGGCGAAGAAGCTGAGATAGGGCGCGATGGCGAGGAATTTCAGCAGCGACTGCGGCGTAACCGGCCCGCTGCCAAGGTGCGAAAACAGCGTCGATACCGCCCAGATCGGTGCCATCGCCAACGCCAACAAGGCAAAGATCCGGGTAAACCGCGCGCGATCCTGAAAGACGCCGGCAAGCAGCGCCACGAGCAGGTAGAATTTCACCTCGACCGCGATCGACCAGAACGAGCCATCGACCCATTCCCCGATCTCGCCGATGAAAAACAGGTTCATCGCCACATCGAGCAGGCCGGGCGGAATCACGTGGAATTTCGCCTCGGGCACCGAGGGGATATAGGCGACGAGGCCGAAGACGAAGAGGATCAGCACAGCCGCGACAAAGGCGGGATAGATGCGCGAAATGCGCCGCGCCAGGAAAACGCCCACCGTCGCCGAGCGCTCCAGCGTCATAAAGATGCAGTAGCCCGAGATGATGAAGAAGAAATAGACCCCGACCCAGCCGAAAAACACCGGCCAGGGCGCATTCTCGGTGATGTTGAGAGCATAGGCCGGTAGTCGCGCCGTGAAATGAAACAGCACGACGAGCAGGATGGCGATCCCGCGAAACATGTCGATCGTCTGGTCGCGCCCGGCGCTCATCTCGATATCTCTGCCATGGCCGCAATCTAGCGCTTTCGCGGCTCCGGGAGACATAAATGCTATGACCACGGTTAATAACCCCGCTTTCGTCGCGCACAATTTGCATTCCGGGGGCAGCGTGATAAACGTGCCCCGGATTTGCTTGAGACCCAGAGACCGCCATGGCCGAGGACAATATTTTCCGTGAAGTTGACGAGGAGCTCCGCTCCGATCGCATGCGGGCGCTTTGGCGCCGCATTGCGCCCTTCGTCATCGGCGCGGCCGTTGCCATTGTTGCCCTCGTCGCGGTCAATGAAGGGTGGGCCTGGTATTCCAACAGCCAGTCGGCCCGCTCGTCCGAGGAGCTTTATGCGGCCCTCGCGAGCGCCGATAAGGACGACCTCGCCGCGGCCCAGGCCGAGCTCGATACGCTCGCCGCCAATGGTTCGGGCGGCTATCCGGTCCTGGCCGAATTCGCCAAGGCTTCGCTGCTCGCCAAGTCGGGCGACACGGCCGGCGCCGTCGCGGCCTACGATGCGCTCGCCAATGCCCAGTCCAATGTGCGCCTGCGCGAACTGGCTTTGCTACAGGCCGCCACCATCCTCGTCGATACCGGTACCCTTGCCGATGTCGAGGCCCGCATTGGCACCATCGCCACCGATGACAATCCGATGCGCCGCGTCGCCCGCGAGCTCATCGGCCTCGCCCAGTTCAAGGCCGGCGACGCTGCCGCCGCCAAGGCGAGCTTTGAAGCCGTGCTCAACGATCCGCTGGCCCAGGATGGCATCCGCAATCGCGTTGCCTATTACATCGCCGAGATGACCTCGTCCGGCCTCATCGCCGAAGACACCACCTCGGATGCCGAAGTCGCCGCCGACGCCATCGACGACATCGTCAGTGGCGACGAGGCCGTGCCCGCCCCGGCGGCGCAGTAAAGATCAAACCAGCTCGGGAGCGGCCATGACGGTCACAGTAGCCATTGTCGGTCGCCCCAATGTCGGCAAGTCGACCCTTTTCAACCGCCTCGTCGGCCGCAAGATTGCGCTTGTCGATGACACGCCGGGGGTAACCCGCGACCGCCGCGAGGCCGAAGGCCATATCGCCGATCTGACCTTCCGCGTGCTCGACACGGCTGGTTATGAGGACGTCACCGACGGCAGTCTCGAAGACCGCATGCGCCAGCAGACCGAGCTGGCGATCCGCGAAGCCGATGTGATCCTGTTCATGATCGATGCCCGCGCCGGCGTCGTGCCGCTCGATCAGCGCTTTGCCCAGGTTCTGCGCAAGGCCGGCAAGGACGTGCACCTCGTCGGCAACAAGGCCGAAAGCAAGGCCGCCGAACATGGCCTCGTGGAAGCCTTCAAGCTCGGCTTCGGCGAACCCATAGCCCTTTCGGCCGAACACGGCCTTGGCCTTTCCGAACTCTATTCCATCGTCTCTGCCGCCATCGATGTAGCCGAAGCAAAGCAGGCCGCCCAGGCCGCTTCCGAGGCCGCCGCCGCTGGCGATCTCGATGCATTGCCCGAGGTCGATGTCGACATCACGCCCGACATGCTCGAAGGCGAGGGCGACGAGGCGACGCTGCGCTGGAATCCGCGTCGCTATCTCAACGTCGCCATTATCGGCCGCCCCAATGCGGGCAAATCGACCCTGGTCAATCGCATGGTGGGCGAAGATCGCGTGCTCGTCGGCCCCGAAGCCGGCATCACCCGCGATTCCATTCTCGTTCCCTGGGAATGGGAAGGCCGCGTCATCAATCTCGTCGATACCGCCGGCATCCGCCGCCGCTCCCGCGTCCACGAAAAGCTCGAAAAGCTTGCCGTCGGCGACAGCCTGCGCTCGATCCAATATGCCGAAGTCGTCGTGCTGCTGCTCGATGCGACCATTCCCTTCGAAAAGCAGGATCTTGCCCTCGCCGATCTCGTCGAGCGCGAAGGCCGCGCCATGGTCATCGCGCTCAACAAGTGGGACCTGATCGAGGACAAGAACGCCAAGCTCGCCGAGCTGCGCGAGGAATGCGAACGTCTCCTGCCGCAGCTGCGCGGCATTCCGCTGGTGACGCTTTCGGGCCTGACCGGGCGCAATATCGACAAGCTGATGCAGGCGATCTTCCAAGTCGAGCGCGTGTGGAATTCCCACATTTCGACCGCCAGGCTCAATCGCTGGCTCGCCGCCATGACCGAGAGCCATCCGGCGCCCGCCGTCTCCGGCCGCCGCCTCAAGATGCGCTATATGACGCAGGCCAAGACGCGGCCGCCGAGCTTCATCGTCTTCGCCTCGCGCCCTGAAGTGGTGCCCATGTCCTATCAGCGCTACCTCATCAACGGGCTGCGCGAGAGTTTTGATATGCCGGCAACGCCCATTCGCCTGTGGCTCCGCGGCGGGAAAAACCCCTACGCCGACAAGAAATAGGCCGGAAAACCCGATCTTTCGGGCCTTTCGCCGGGCGCATCGAAGCTTTTCTGCCTGTGACAAGGGGCTGGGGATAAATTTCGTCCCCACCAATTGCGTCCACTGGCCTATTCACATCGGCCGGCCTTGCCCTATAGTGCGCGCGTCGTAGCACCCCGCCATTGGTCGCGGCGTGTCAACTTTGCACTTTGTTGCTTACAGAAATCATCATCGTCGTCGTTCTGATTCTCGTGAACGGCGCCTTGGCAATGTCCGAACTGGCCGTTGTTTCGTCCCGCTCTGCTCGCCTCAAGGTCATGGCCGACCAAGGAAACAAAGGCGCAGCCACGGCCATGAGACTGGCCGACGATCCGGGCAAGTTTCTTTCCTCCGTACAGATCGGTATCACCCTCGTCGGCATCCTTTCGGGTGCCTTTTCCGGCGCCACGCTCGGCTCGCGCCTCAGCCTCTGGCTCGCTGAAATCGGCGTGCCGGCCAATATCGCCGATGTCGGCGGCGTGGGCCTCGTCGTGGTCGTGATCACCTATGGCTCGCTCATCCTTGGTGAGCTGGTGCCCAAGCAGATCGCCCTGCGCAATCCCGAAACGGTGGCTTCCTATGTGGCCCAGCCCATGGCCATCATTGCGCTGGTCGGCTCGCCCATCGTCTGGCTGCTCGACATATCGGGCAAGCTGGTGCTGCGCCTTCTCGGCCAGAGCGGCCAGAGCGAAGAGCAGGTGACCGAAGAAGAGGTCCGCACCATCATCGCCGAGGCAACCTCGGCCGGTGTGTTCGAAACCGAGGAACACTCGATGATCTCGGGCGTCATGCGCCTCGCCGACCGCTCGGCCCGCGGCCTCATGACCCCCCGTCTCGATGTCATTTCCATCGATGTCGAAGACAGTTTCGAGGAAAATCTCAAGATTATCCTCGGCACCTCGCATTCCCAGGTGCTGGTGCAGGAAGGCAATGCCGATTCCATTCTCGGCGTTCTGATCCTTGCCGATCTCCTGCCCGCCCTTGCGACCGGCCAGCAGCCGGACCTGCGCAAATTGGTCAAGCCGCTGCCCGTCGTCATGGAACATGCCGACGCGCTCGACGTGGTCGAAGCCATCCGCCAGTCGAGCCTCAAAATGGTGCTGGTGGTCGATGAATACGGCCACTTCGAAGGCATCGTCACCTTCGGGGATGTGCTCGAAGTCATCACCGGCGTCTATAACGAGGAGCCGGGCGACGATCCGGCCATCGTGCAGCGTCAGGACGGCTCCTGGCTCGTCGCCGGCTGGATGCCGGTTGACGACTTCTCCGAGCGCTTCAGGATTTCGGTGCCCAAGGATGCCCGTTACGAAACCGTCGCCGGCTACATCCTCTCGGTCATGAACCACCTGCCTCTGACCGGCGAGAGCTTTGAACGCGACGGCTGGCGTTTCGAGGTCGTCGACCTCGACGGCCGCCGCATCGACAAGGTGCTGGTCTCCCCGCTTCAGCCCAGCGAAGGCGCATAACCAAAAGGCCCCGGATCACTCCGGGGCCTTTTATTTCCATCTTCGGCTCGCAGACCTCTTAGTAGCCCTCATGGTGGGTGCTTTGCAGAGCAAAGCCTCGAACCACGGGGGCATGGCACAAGTCCTCGGGACAGGGCCTGTTCGTCGGTCCCTCAAATATCCTCAAACGCCCCCGTCGTCACATCATAGAGCCGGCCATTTTCCGTGAGCCCCGGGCTCAACAAGTCCACCAGCCTCGGTGCGACATCGCTCGGCTGGGGCAGGGTTTCGGGGTCTTCACCCGGCATGGCCTTGGCCCGCATCGCCGTGCGCACGGCGCCGGGATAGAAGATATTGGTCTTCACATTGGTGGTGCTCATCTCCCCGGCATAGGATTTGACCAGGGCATCGAGCGCCGCTTTGCTGGCGGCATAAAGCCCCCAGAACGGCCGGGCCGAGCGCGCCGAACTCGAAGACACAAAAACCGCACGCCCCGCCGCCGATTGGCGCAGCAACAGGTCGAGCGAGCGCAGCAGCCGATAATTGGCCGTAACGTTGATCGCGAAAACCTTGTCGAATTCATCGGGCTTCAGATGCGGCACCGGGCTCAACGTGCCCAAAAGGCCCGCATTGGCCACGAGCCCGTCGAGATGTCCCCAGCGCTCGAAAATCGCCGCACCCAGCCGGTCGATGGCATCGCCGTCGCGCAGGTCGAGCGGTACCAGCGTCGAAGAGCCGCCCACGTCCTGAATGGCGTCGTCGAGTTCCTCAAGGCCACCCACGGTGCGCGCTACGGCGATCACATGGGCGCCACGGCGTGCCGCCTCGAGGGCCGCCGCATAGCCGATGCCACGCGACGCGCCGGTGACCAGCACGACCTTGCCGGTCAGTTCGGTATTGTCAGTCATTAACCCGCTTCCTTGAGCAGCGAAATCTGCTTGGGATCGTTGTTGGAGCGACCATTGAGGTCGGTGAGAAGGGTAGGGTAGTCGCCGGTGAAATAATGATCGGTGAACTGCGGCGCCGCATTATTGCGCTTCTCCCCGCCCACGGCCTCGTAAAGCCCGTCGATGCTGAGGAATGCCAGCGAATCCGCCCCGATGAACCGGCACATGGATTCAAGGTCGTGATACTGGTTGGCGAGCAGCTTGTCCGGGTCCGGCGTGTCGATGCCATAATAGTCCGAATGGAAAATCATCGGGCTCGCGACGCGGATATGCACTTCCGTGGCCCCGGCATCGCGGATCATCTGCACGATTTTCACCGACGTCGTGCCGCGCACGATGGAATCGTCGATCAGCACGACGCGCTTGCCGGCGATCTCCGCCCGGTTGGCCGAGTGCTTCAGGCGCACGCCAAAGGCGCGGATTTGCTGGGTCGGCTCGATAAAGGTGCGGCCCACATAGTGGTTGCGGATGATGCCCAGTTCGAACGGAATGCCGCTCTGCTGCGCATAGCCGATTGCCGCCGGCGTGCCGCCATCGGGCACCGGCACGACCACATCGGCCTCGACCGGCGCTTCCTTGGCGAGATTCATGCCGGCATGCTTGCGCGCCTTGTAGACGCTGCGGCCCGAAACCATGGAATCGGGGCGGGCGAAATAGACATATTCGAAAAGGCATGGCCGCTCCGGCGCCTTGCGGGCCGGCTTGCGCTCTTCGATCGAGATCGAGCCGTCGGGCTGGATTTCGCAGATGATCACTTCGCCGTTTTCGACATCGCGAATGTATTTGGCGCCGATGATATCGAGCGCACAGGTTTCCGAGCAGAAGATCGGCTTGCCGTCCAGTTCGCCCATGACCAGCGGCCGGATGCCGACGGGGTCGCGCGCCGCGATCAGTTTGGTGCGGGTCAGCGCCAGCATGGCATAGCCGCCCTCCATCTGCCGGATCGCATCGATGAAGCGGTCGGTGGTGGAAGAGTGGCGCGAGCGGGCGATGAGATGCAGCACGACTTCGGTATCCGAAGTCGATTGGCAGATGGCGCCGGTGGCGATGATCTGCTTGCGCAGCGTCAAGCCATTGGTGAAATTGCCATTATGGGCAATGGCAATGCCGCCGGCTTCGAGTTCGGCGAACAGCGGCTGCACATTGCGCAGCGCCACCTCGCCGGTCGTCGAATAGCGCGTATGGCCAATCGACATGGTGCCCGGCAATTTGGCGAGAAGGGCAGGGTCGGTATAGTGGTCGCCCACCAGGCCCATGCGCTTTTCCTGGTAGAACTGGCGTCCGTCGAAGCTGACGATCCCCGCCGCTTCCTGTCCGCGATGCTGCAGGGCGTGCAGGCCCAGCGCGGTCAGCGTCGAAGCATCGCTATGCCCCAAAATGCCAAACACGCCGCACTCTTCATGCAGCGTGTCGCCTTCAAGATCGAAATCGTCGTCGCTCGGGTGGGTCACCGAACTTCTCCATATCGTTCTGCTCACCCATCGCCAAAGCGACAAGCGCCGGCCGGGCCGGTCTCTTGGTTCACGCCAATAGCGCATTTCGGGGCCGGCGACCAATGACAGAATTGGGCGTCAGGCCTGAGGCGGGCGCTGGGCGCCCGTCCCGGATCAGGTCTGCGTTTCGCCTTCGATCGGCGCTTCGGTCGGGTCCACGGTGCCGTCGATGGTCGGATCGACCGGCACGGTTTCCTGCGGCGTTGCGGGAACTTCGGGATCCGAAGTCAGGTCGGCACCGCCGCCTTGCAGAATGTCGTTGACCTGCTGCTCGAGCCCTTCGGGCAGCATGGAGATCAGCGTCTTGCCCATATTGTCGAGATAGGGCAGCGATTGCGAATTGCGCGCCCACTCGGGCAGGTTGGTGCCGAGCAGCCAGACGCCGAAAATGGTGATGACGATGGCAATCAGCACGCCGCGCAATACGCCGAAGATGAAGCCCAGCGTCCGATCGATCGGCCCGATGCGGCTATCCACCACGAAATCGGCAATGCGCATGGTCAGCAGATGCAGCACGATCAGCGAAACGATGAAGCTCACCACGACCGTGGCAATATTGGCCACGATTTCTTCAGCGATATACTGCTGCGCGATGTCCGGGTGATAGAGATACATATAGATGGCGATGGCGGCGGAGCCGGCCCAGGTCGCCAGCGACAGAACCTCGCGCGTCAGGCCCCTGGCCGTGGCCAGAATTGCCGAGATCAACACCAGAACGCCTACACCAACGTCGAACGCTGTCAGCATATGTCTTCGCTAGCTCCACTTGCCGTCGGCCTGTTGCCGCGACCATTAGCGGCTTTGCGCGCCCCTGCCAAGGCCACGAGCGCGCGAGGAAGGCAAACATTCAGAGATTCTTAACTCACCAGCCTTCCGGCTCGGCCACGGGCTTCTTGCCATTGGCCGCAATTCGCCCAACCATTTCCGACAATTGCGAAAACTCCGTGACCTCGAAGCCGTTTGCCTTGTCCACCGTATTGACGCGTCCGGTGACCACCGACTGGAAGCCCAGCTTCTGTGCCTCGCGCAGCCGCAGTCCCGCATGCGACACCGGCCGCACCCCACCGGCGAGCGAAATCTCGCCGAAATAGACCGCTTCCTTCGGCAGCGGCGATCCCGTCAGCGATGAAATCAGCGCTGCCGCCACGGCCAGGTCCGCTGCCGGCTCGTTGATTTTCAGCCCCCCCGCCACATTGAGATAGATGTCATTGGCCCCGATCCGCACCCCGCAGCGCGTTTCGAGCACCGCCAGCACCATGGAAAGGCGCTGGGTATCCCAGCCCACCACCGCCCTGCGCGGCGTGCCGAGCGGGGAGGGCGCCACTAGCGCCTGGATTTCGATCAGGATCGGCCGCGTCCCTTCCATGCCGGCAAACACCGCCGAGCCCGCCGCGTCCTCGTCGCGCTGGTCGAGAAACAGCGCCGAAGGGTTTGCCACCTGCTCGAGTCCACGCTCGGTCATGGCAAAGACGCCGATCTCGTCGGTCGCGCCATAGCGGTTCTTCACCCCGCGCAGAATGCGGAACGTGTGGCTGGCATCGCCCTCGAAATAGAGCACCGCATCGACCATGTGTTCCACCACACGCGGCCCCGCGATCTGCCCGTCTTTCGTGACATGCCCCACCAGCACCACCGCCGCGCCCGACTTTTTGGCGAGCCGAGTCAGCGCCTGCGCCGAGGTGCGCACCTGCGTCACCGTGCCCGGCGCGCTTTCCACCCGGTCGGTCCACAGCGTCTGGATCGAATCGATGATGACGAGATCCGGTGGCGGCCCATTTTCCAGGGTCGCCAAAATGATCTCGACATTGGTCTCCGCCGCGAGCAGCACATCGGCCTCGCCCAGCCCCAGCCGCTGCGCCCGCAGCCGCACCTGCGCCACGGCTTCTTCGCCTGACACATAGATGACGCGCTTGCCCTTGTTGGCCAGCGCTGCCGCCGATTGCAGCAGCAGGGTCGATTTGCCGATGCCGGGATCGCCGCCCACCAGCAGCGCCGAGCCCTTCACAAAGCCGCCGCCGGTCACGCGATCGAGTTCGGCAATGCCGGTGACGACGCGCGCCGCGCTTTCCGTCTCCCCCGATAGCGGCATGAGATTGGCCGGCCTTCCGCCGGACCTGGCCGCCTTCGGTCCCGCCCCGATCCCGCTATCGACCAATTCCTCGACAATGGTGTTCCATTCGCCGCAGGCATCGCACCGGCCCTGCCAGCGGGTCGTCACCGCGCCGCAGGATTGGCAGACGAAATTGGATTTGTTCTTGGCCACTATGCCTTCTCTCGCGCTGCGCACCGCTCGGCGATACGCCGCACGCTGTTCCAGTTCCGGGATGTGTTGGTCCCGCAATTCTTGTCGATCAGCCGGATCAGTTTTCCCGATTGTCCCACGTCCTGGCCGAAATCGACGATGAGATGGTCATGCACCACATGCACGGTCTCGGCCCCGTCATGGCGCTTCAGCCACTCGAAATCCGGCTTCTTGCTGGCAAAGAAATAGACCCCCGTCTGGTTCGGTCTTTCCGCCGCCGCCTCGGCAATCGGATCGGCTTGCACGAGCTTGTGCAGCAGCGCCGGCCTGCGCACCACCGGCACCACATTTTCCCCGAGCCCAAAGCTGCGCAGCACGCCCACCGTCGCCTTGACGACCGCCGCCTCCGTCCCCTCGAACCCGGCAATCATATTGCCCGTATTGACCAGCGTCTCCGGCGCCAGAAACCCGGCCGCCTCCGAAGCCTCGCGCCACTGGGCCATGGACATGAGCTTATGCGTCACCGGCCCGATGGCGCGCAGCAGGATCACATATGTGCTTGGGTTCGGCGCCAATCCGGTCGATTCCTTGTTGGCGAAAACGCTACCAGCTTTGGCGCGGCCGTTCAAGAACGAATAGAGAACAAAATCTATTCCGGCAGATAGCCATTGCCCACATAATTGCGGGTATAGCGGCCCTTGAGCGCCGTCAGAAGTTCATAGCCGATCGTGCCGGCCACATCGGCCTGTTCGTCAACGCTGACATTGGGCCCGAAAATTTCGACACCCTCGCCCGGCTTGGGCAGGTTGGGCCCCAGTTCGGTGATGTCTACAATGGACTGGTCCATGGAAATCTTGCCGATTACCGGGCAGAGCTTTCCGCGAACAAACACTTTGGCGCCCGGCCGCGCATTGGTGCCGGACATGGCGCGCAGGAAGCCATCGGCATAGCCGTGCCCGATAACGGCCAGCCGGCTGTCGCGCGAAAGCGAATAGGAGGCGCCATAGCCCACCGTTTCCCCGGTCCGCGCCTCGCGCACCTGCAGAACCGGTGCATGCAGCGTCACCACGGTCGCCATCGGGTTCTTCCGCCCGATCACCGCCCGGCCGCCATAAAGCGCAATGCCCGGCCGCACCATCTGGAAATGGTAGTCGCGCCCGGTCATCAGCCCCGCCGAATTGGCAAGCGAAGCGGGAATGCCCGGAAACTGGTTCAGCACCGAGCCGAAGAGAGCCAATTGCGTGCGATTCTTCTCGTGGCTCGGAATATCGGCGCAGGCGAGATGGCTCATCACCATCTGCGGCGCATAGCTCAACCGCGCGATCCGCTCGCGCACGATCACTGCCTCATTGAGCCGGAAGCCGAGCCGGTTCATGCCGGTGTCGAAATGGAAGGCGCTGGGATAGGCCTCGTTGCGCTCGACGCATTTGTTGAGCCACTCTTCGAGCATATCCATCGAGGAAATGACCGGCATGAGATTCTGCCGGATATAAAGATTGGCCGCGCCCGGATAGAGCCCGTTGAGCACGAAAATATGGGCGCTGGGCAGGGCCGTACGCACGGCAATGCCCTCGTCGGGCGTCGCCACGAAAAAGAACCGCGCGCCGGCCGCATAAAGCGCCGTCGCCGCCATTTCGATGCCGGTGCCATAGGCGTCGGCCTTGACGACCGCAGCCGTCAGCGCGCCCTGGCTCACCTTGTCGAGGGCGTTCCAGTTTCGGGCGAGTGCCCCGAGATCGACAGTCAGTTGGCTCCCGAGGCCCGAGGTCAGCTTCATACCTATTCCATGCGTTCGGGCAGATAGTCTGCCCTGGCGAGGTTACCGAAGCGTGTGAACTGGGCTTCAAAACTCAGCTGCACGGTTCCGGTCGGGCCATGGCGCTGCTTGGCAATGATGACTTCCGCCTTGCCGTGCACCTGTTCCATTTCCCCTTGCCAGGTGATGTGCTCTGGCGTGCCCTCTTTGGGTTCCTTGTTCTTGAGATAGTACTCTTCGCGATAAACGAAAAGCACCACGTCGGCGTCCTGCTCGATAGAACCCGATTCGCGCAAATCCGCTAGCTGGGGATGCTTGTCGTCGCGCGCTTCCACCTGACGGGAAAGCTGGGAAAGCGCAATCACCGGCACTTCCAGTTCCTTGGCCAGCGCCTTCAGCGTCGTGGTGATTTCGGTCAGTTCCTGCACGCGGTTCTGGCTCGAAGCCTTCGACGAGCCTGAGAGCAGCTGCAGATAGTCCACGATGAGAAGGTCGAGCCCCTTCTGCCGCTTCAGCCGCCGGGCACGCGCCGCCAGCTGCGCCACGCTGAGACCGCCGGTATCGTCGATATAGAGCGGCACCTTGCTCATCATGTTCGAGACATCGACGAGCTTGGAAAACTGGCTGTCGTGGATACGCCCGCGGCGAATGTCGGAGGAAGAAACTTCCGCCTGCTCGGCCAGAATACGCGTCGCGAGCTGTTCCGAACTCATTTCGAGGCTGAAAAAGCCGACGACGCCGCCACTGACCGTCTTGTTATGCCCATCCGGGGTGACTTCGCCGCGCCAGTTCTTGGCGACATTATAGGCGATATTGGTCACGAGCGAGGTCTTGCCCATGGCCGGACGTCCGGCGAGCACGATCAAGTCCGAGCGCTGCAAGCCGCCCATCTGCCGGTCGAGATCATGCAGCTCGGTGGCAACGCCGGAAAGCCCGCCATCGCGCTGAAATGCCTCGCCCGCCATGCGGATGGAGGCACTGAGCGCCGTGCCGAAACTGAGGAAACCGCCATCGTAGCGGCCCTTTTCGGCGAGTTGGAAAAGCTCGCCTTCCACCTTTTCGATCTGCTTGTTCGGGGTCATCTCGACCTCGGACTCATAGGCGACCGAGACCATTTCCTCGCCCACCAGAATCAGGCTGCGGCGAATGGCGAGGTCATAGATGGCCTGCCCATAGTCGCCGGCATTGATGACCGTCGTCGCTTCCGCGGCGAGGCGCGCCAGATATTGCGCCATGGTCATTTCCGGCAGCAGCTGGTCGGGCAGGTGGGTCTTGATCGTGGTGGGGTCGGCCGATTTGCCGGCGCGAATCACCTTGCTGGTGATTTCGTAGATGTCCCGGTGCACGGGCTCGTAAAAGTGCTCGGGCTCGAGGAAATCCGAGACCCGGTAAAATGCTTCATTGTTGATCAGGATAGCGCCTAGCAGCGCCTGTTCGGCCTCCACATTATGGGGGGCGACGCGAAACGACTTGTCTTCGGCCGGGTGAAGCCGTGCGATCTCAGCCATCGTGATCCTCGGGTGTTAACCTTTCTAACCACGCGCGGGCGGTCAGAGTCTCGACCTAACGCCCGGTCGGTAAACACCATCCTTCCACAGCATGTGAACTCTGTGAACAACGGGGAATAGTAACTCTATAGCTTGCCAGCCGATCATGGCCTGCGCGTGGCCGATTCTAGCGCCCAGCAAAAAGGCCGGGCATTGGCCCGGCCTTCTCAATTCCATCGCTGTCCGAAAAGACTACTCTTCGAAGCGGTCGTCGTTGGCGGCGTCGGCCTGGCCGGCGGCGAAATCGCCGTCGTCATCGGCTTCGAAGGTGTGGACGGTAACGTCTTCACCCTGGGCCTGGCGGGTCGCTTCGTCGGCCGAGCGGGCGACGTTGACGGTGATCGACACGGCGACTTCGGCGTGCAGGTTCAGCGCCACGGTGTGGACGCCGACGGTCTTGATCGGGTCGGCGAGGTCGACCTGGTTGCGCTGCACGATGAAGCCATCGACAGCCAGAGCTTCCACGATGTCGCGAGCGGCGACCGAACCGTACAGCTGGCCCGTTTCGCCGGCCTGGCGGATGATGACGACGCTGCGGCCATTGAGGCCTTCGGCGATGCCGGCAGCCGCGTTACGGCGTTCTTCGTTGCGCTGTTCGATATGCGCGCGTTCGTTTTCGAAACGCTTGCGGTTGGCTTCGGTGGCGCGCAGAGCCTTGCCCTGGGGCAGCAGGAAGTTACGGGCAAAGCCGTCCTTCACATTGACTTCGTCGCCGATGGTGCCGGTGCG
>DATMSG010000039.1:0-3032 GCA_035565515.1 Devosia sp. | reverse complement strand
TCGGTGAGGCAAGGCCTCAGATTTTCATCCGCAAAACAAATCTGTCGTCCGGTTGCCCGGCAGTCAGTCTGCTCTGTCAGAAGTCGCTGGCAGTGGGAACAACCAAAGTCGTTCGCGTCGTCAGCGCTGCGGTAGATAAGTGAACCAAAGTTCCTTGTCAACACCGCTTTTCAGAATTTCGGCAGAACCGATTTTCTCAGCCGCTTGATTGTCGAATTTATCGTTCGTTTTCAGCGACTTGCTTCCGTGCCCGCCGCCGTTTGGCGCCGCGCTCTTCAGCGATGAGCGGGTTATAGGGGCGGCCCGTTTTCCTGTAAACCCCCCTCCATGACAAAAACGACATTTTCCGATTTTGACGCCCGCCCTTTTGTGGAAAACACGACTGGATCACCAGAGATTTCAGGCGCCTCCGGCGATTGACGATTTTCGCCAGATTTTTCAGCACCTTCTTCTCTTTATAGGGGGAATGGCACCCCGCATGGACCGGGGATGCCAAAACTCCGCGCTTTCGCCGCATTTGCGGAAGATATGACGGCCATTGAAATCATTGTCCGCTCTCCTTAGGTTGCGCCTCACGCCATCTCTATGAGACGAGGCCCATCGCATCGGGCCCTTGGGGGAAGACCTATTCAATATCAAAGGACGGCGCATTGAACGCTGCGCAACGAAATCGCCACGCTTCCCTGCTGCGGGCCAGCGGGTTCGAAGATGGCCCGGCCCTGACAGTTCAGTCGACCGACGGTGAAATCCCGCAGGGTCGCGAACTCAGCTTTGCCTGGTTGAGCGGCACGGTGATGACCGGCCTGACCTCTGTCCTGCTCATGGGCGCTGCGCTCTATGTCTCCTTCCAGGGTCAGGACACTTTTTCGACCGCCTATAAGGCGCTGCAGCTGGCTGCCCCGAAACTCGAACAGCCCTTTGCCACCGACATCACCGCCAAGAGCTCGCGCATCCGTCCGGTCGCCGCGACCCGCTCGGATCTCGAAACCATCGAAGCCTCCATTCGCCAGGTCGTCGATGGCCGCGAGATCCTGCGCAACCAGCCCTTTACGCGCCTGCGCGCCACGCTTGCGACGACCGCCACCTCCCTGTCGGCCGATGCGCCCGCCTATGACCCCGTCGCCATTCTCAATGCCACCCAGCCGCTGCAGGCCGTGTCCCTCGATCTCAATGCCGACGTCTATGGCACCGATGTCGATGGCGAAGTCGCGGTGCGTCAGGCCCAGATGCCGGCCAGCTTTGTGCCGGCGCGCGCCATCAGCGATGACGTGGCGGCCGATTTCGTCCGCGGCACGGCCGAAGCCACCTTCTATACGGAGGACGCGCCGCCGACCCTGGCCTATGCAGCGCTCGGGCCCAGCCTCGATGCACTGGCGAGGGAAGGCACGCCCGCCTCGCCCAATGGCATTGCCGAAAACGTAACGGTCGTGCCCAAGACGACGTTGGCCGCCAATAAGGGCCCTGGCCGCACCGAGCGTTTTCTGACCGTCCGCGAAATCGGCCCCCTGGCCGATACATTGATCCGCAATGGCTTTACGCGCGCCCAGGTGTCGATGGTGGAAAACACCCTCGCCAATCTGATGCCGGCGGGCGGCCTGCCGGCCGGCATTCGCCTGCGCATTCTTTATGGTCCGCTGACCAGCGACACCAATAGTCTCGTGCCCTATCGCATGTCGATCTATCGCCCCGAAGGCATGCCGGGCGATCCCCATATCGCCACCGTCGCCCTCAGCGACAATGGTCAATATGTGGTCGGCCTGCAGCCCGACTGGGTCGATTTCCCCCAGGAAGACATCGAGCAGATCAATGTGGGGAGCCTGCCCACCGTCTATCGCTCGATCTGGGAAACCGGCCGCAAGCACGATCTCGACGACGAGACCATCCAGCGCATCGTCGGCATGTTCGCCTATGACGTGGATATGACCAAGCGCATTTCGGCCGGCGACACGATCGAAATTCTCGAGACCCGGGATACGCCCGAGGCCAAGCCCGAACTGCTCTATGTCTCGCTCACCCTCTCGGGCACCAAGCGCCAGCTCTACCGTTTCGCTACCGAGGACGGCACCGTCGATTTCTACGATCCCGACGGGGAAACCGGCAAACGCTTCCTCAATCGCCGTCCGCTCGAAGGCGGCGGCACCCTGCGCTCGCGCTTCGGCTATCGCATCCACCCCATTTTCCACACCCGCAAGCTTCATACCGGTGTCGATCTCGCCGCCCCCAGCGGCACCCCGATCTATGCGGCCGGCGACGGCGTCATCCAGTATTATCGCTGGCAATCGGGCTATGGGAACAAGATCGAAATCCAGCACGTCAACGGCTATGAAACCGCCTATGGCCACCTTTCGCGCTATGTCGAAGGGCTCGGCGTCGGCTCCCGGGTCCGCCAGGGCCAGCTCATCGGCTATGTCGGCTCGACTGGCCAGTCGACCGGCCCGCATCTCCATTTCGAAATCCTGATCAACGGCAATCTTGTCGATCCCCTGAGCGTCAAGCTGCCCAAGGACAATGTGCTGGCCCCGCAATATCGCGACGCCTTCAAGCAGGCCATGACCCAGATCAACGATCTCCTGGCCCGCGACGGCGCCCCGACCCAGGTCGCCGCCGCCAAGACACCCTGATAGCCGCTATTCCGCGCGCGAGACCCAGACGGCAAGCTCATTGCCGCCGGGTTCGCGGAAATGTAAGCGGCGCCCGCCCGGAAAATCGAACTGGGCGCGGGTGATGACCCCGCCCGCCGCGATCACCCGCTTTTCCGCATCATCGAGATCATCCGTGCGCACGATCGCCATGGTCGCCGCAACGCGGCCTTCCGCCTGATCGACGCCCCCGTCGATCCCCGCATTGTCGAGACCATCGTAATCGGGTCCATAGCTGGTCGTGCCCCAGCCGAAGGCGGCCTTGAAGAAGGCGCTGCTCCCCGCCCGGTCCATCGAGGGAAATTCGATATAGTCGATCCTGTCAGCCATCTTTTGCACCTGTGTATGTTCTGTTTTTGTTCTAGCGCAGAAGCCAGGCGCAGGCAAGCAAAA
>DATMSG010000038.1:0-2712 GCA_035565515.1 Devosia sp. | reverse complement strand
GCGGTTCCATCTCGTCGGGCTGGGGTTGGTACTCGCCTTTTTCATGGTGCTGCTCGGCGCAAAATGGCGGGCGCTGCTGTTCATGGGCGTGCTCGCCGTGGCTTTCGCGCATGGGGCCTATTATGTCTGGGAGTTCCAGGCGCGGCGGAATGAACCGGTCGGCGCGCTGCGGGCCGAGATGAGCTTTCTCAATTATAATGTATTGAGCGGCAATCGGACGGCGAAGGATGCCGCCGGCTTCATCGTCAGGACGGCGCCCGATGTCGCGCTGATCATGGAAACGCCGGGTGTCGTCGAATATATCCCGCAGATCGAGGCGGCCTTGCCCTATCGGCTGGGCTGCGAGCGCGTCGCGACCTGCGATATTTCGCTGTTTTCGCGCCATCCGATAGCGGACGGCAGAGTGCTCGATATTCCGCCTTTCCGGCGCTCGCGGCTGGTGGTTGCGCCGATGACCATCGAGGGCGTGAGCCTTACGGTCGTGGGCATTCACCTTTCAAAACCCTATTTCGACGAGGCCTCGGTGCAGGAGCTGGGATATCTGCGCTATGTGCTTTCGCAGGTAACCGGTCCGGTTGTCGTGGCGGGCGATTTCAACTCGGCGCTGTGGGCGGCGCCGATCGCCTGGCTGGGGCGGGCGCAGAACCTTGTTCCCGGGCCGACTTATCCCGCGACCTGGCCGGTTGAACTGGGGCCGCTAGGCGTGCCCATCGACAATATTTTCACGCGTGGGGACGCGCGGATCATCGATGTTTCGGCGGGCGAAGACAGCTTTGGGTCCAACCATCGCTATCTCCTGGCGCGCATCGGACTTTACGCGCCGCTCTGAGCCGCGCGGATGGCCTTGGGCAGGGATTCGGCGAGGAGGGCCATGTCCGGCTCCGGGCCGACGCTGATGCGGATATGGCGGTCGAGTCCCGGCGCGCCCGGCTTGCGGATGAAGACGCCGAGCAGGGCTAGTTCCTCGAGAATTTTCGTCGCATAGGCGCCATCGCGGCCGCAATCGACGGCGACGAAATTGGTGGCCGAGGGCAGGGCCGTGAGACCGTTGTCCCGGGCGATGCCGGCAATGCGCTCCCGGGCGGCGGCGATGTTGGCCTTTGCCTCGCGCAGATAGTCCTGATCGGCGAGGGCCGCCATGGCGGCGGCCTGGGCGAGGCGGTTTACGCCAAAATGATTCCGTACCCGGTTGAAGGCGCCGATGATCCTTTGGGGGCCCATGGCGTAGCCCACGCGAATGCCGGCGAGACCATAGGCCTTGGAAAAACTGCGGAGGCGCAGGAGGTTGCCCTTGCTCGTATCGATGGCGGGCAGGGCATCGTCCGGCGCCAGTTCCCCATAGGCCTCGTCGAGCATGATGAGGGTTTCGCCGGGTACGGCGGCGATAAACTTTTCGATGTCGGCTGCCGGCCAGTAGGAGCCCATGGGATTGTCGGGATTGGCGACATAGACGATGCGCGGCTTGAGCCGCTGGGCGGCCTCGGCAAGGGCGCTCAGATCCTCGTGTGCGCCTTTGTAGGGCACGAATTCGAGGCGGCCGCCATAGCCGGTGACGTGATAGTTGAGCGTGGGATAGGCGCCGAGCGAGGTCAGCAGCACATCGCCCTCGGCCACGAAGAGGCGGACGATCAGGCCCATCAGGCCATCGACACCTTCGCCAATGCTGACCTCCTCGGGGGCGATGCCGTGAAAGTGGGCGAGGGCGGTGCGCAGCTCGAAATTTTCGGGGTCGGGATATTTCCAGATGTCCCCGGTGGCCTCGCGAATGGCGGCGAGAACCTTTGGGCTGGGGCCAAAGCCTGACTCATTGGCGCCGATTCGTGCCCGAATCCTGACCCCGGTCTTGCGCTCGATGGCCTCCGGACCGACGAAGGGGACGGTTTCGGGCAGTTTTGCGGCAATCGGGGTGAGTTCGGGCAGAGGCAATTGGAGGCTCCGACAAGAGGTGCGGTGTCGTTTTACCGTATCTGGGCGGCCATGCCAGGGAAGATCGAGACCGCGGCGCCAAGTTCTCAACAGCCAGATTAGATGTTCAAAACCGGCAGAGGCCCTTGGGCCGGGGCTCTCACCGGCATGGGGTGGGATCGAATGGATTTGAACTAAATCGCAACCAAGTCAGCAAGTAGCCGACAACTATGCGCGTTCACCCTTGGTCATGCCGATTCCATCGGCGGTCTCTACCAAGCCCAACTAGAAGGAGCAAAAAGTGAATCCCACCTATTTGCTTGCTCGTGATCACCTGCAGCGTGCTGCAGTCATCCTGCAAGGCGCCGACCAGCAATCTCGCCAATTGCGCCACATCATCGAGCGGACCATCGGCCTGATGGACGATTTCCGGCCCGAAGAGGGGCCGCAACGCGACAATGTGTTCGAATTGAACGCCTATCGGCACCTGCGTTCGTAAAATCTGCTCTCCTGGCCAGGAGGGCCGGGATTGAGCAGCATGGTTGCGGCGCCGGGTTGCGCCGCAAGACGGGATCCAGAAAGATCCCAGAAGTTTATCCACATATTGTGACGCAATGGGCTGGACAGCGGAAAAGTCACTTGGTAGAGAGGCGCCACTTTGGTGCCGGTCTTCCTGAGACGGGCGCATAGCTCAGATGGTAGAGCAGCTGACTCTTAATCAGCGGGTCCAAGGTTCGAGCCCTTGTGCGCCCACCAAAGTCTTCCTTGCTTGCAAGGATCTACGAGAGGCGACCTTCGGGTCGCCTC
>DATMSG010000037.1:0-6586 GCA_035565515.1 Devosia sp. | reverse complement strand
TTTACGGGCGCGCTCAATGCCATCGACCAGCGCGTCAACATCGTCCTTGCCGTTATATAGGGCGAGGGAGGCCCGGCAGGTAGAGGTGACGCCAAATCGCTTCAGCAGCGGCTGCGCGCAATGGGTGCCGGCACGGACGGCAATGCCGTAGCGGTCGAGAATGGTGGCGACATCGTGGGCATGGGCGCCGGCGATCTCGAAGGAGAAAATGCCGCCCTTGCCCGGCGCGGTGCCGATCAGGCGCAGCGAATTGATGCGGCTGAGTTGCTCCTGCGCATAGGCGGCGACGTCATGCTCATGCGCGGCAATCTCGTCGCGGCCGAGCGTTTCCATATAGGTCAGCGCGGCACCGAGGCCGATGGCCTGAACGATGGGGGGCGTGCCGGCCTCGAAGCGGTGCGGCGGCTCGTTATAGGTGACGGTGTCGAGCGTGACCGTATCGATCATCTCGCCGCCACCCTGATAGGGCTGCATTTCGGCGAGGAGATCGTATTTGCCATAGAGCACGCCGATGCCGGTCGGCCCATAGAGCTTGTGGCCGGTCATGATGTAGAAATCGGCGTCCAGGTCGCGCACGTCGACCTTGGTGTGGACCGCGCCCTGCGAGCCATCGACCAGCACCGGAATGCCGCGGGCATGGGCGATTTCGATCACTTGCTTGATCGGCGTCACGGTGCCCAAGACATTGGACATATGCGTAACGGCAACGATACGCGTCTTGTCCGTCAGCGCCGCCTCGAAGGCGTCGAGGTCGAAGCTGCCGTCGTCACGGACATCGACCCATTTGATGACGGCGCCCTTGCGCTCGCGATGGAAATGCCAGGGCACGATATTGGAGTGGTGCTCCATGATCGTGGTGACGATCTCGTCCCCTGCCCCGATGCGTGGCCCGGCAAAGGACTGGGCGACGAGGTTGATCGCTTCGGTGGCCGAGCGGGTGAAGATGATTTCTTCGACGCGCCCCGCATTGAGAAAGCGCCGCACGCTTTCGCGGCCAGCTTCGTAGGCGTCGGTGGCGCGATTGGCGAGCGTGTGCAGGCCACGGTGAACATTGGCATATTCGTGCCGGAAGGCATGATCCATCCGGTCGAGCACCTGCACCGGCTTCTGGGCCGAGGCGCCGCTGTCGAGATAGACCAGGCGATGACCGTGGATCACTTCCGACAGGATCGGAAAGTCGGCACGCACTTTTTCGAGGTCGAGGGTCATCTTTTTGGTCCTAGTGAACCTGCGATGTTTCAGTCGTCACCCTCCCCCTTGTGGGGAGGGATCAAGGGTGGGGGGTATGGCGGCCTCGATATCGTGGCTCCCGTCACCCCCCTCCCAACTCCCCCCTCAAGGGGGAGGTGCAGCGCTGCGGTGGTGGCACTATCGAGTGCCACCACCGCTTACTTATCGCCCAGCAGCCAGTTATCGACGATGCCCTGCAGCGCCTCGTTCAGCGCTTCGTCTTCGATCGGATCGATGAGTTCGGCGATGAAACCGCGCACCAGCATGGTCTCCGCCTCGGCCTTGGGAATACCGCGGCTGAGGAGGTAGAAGAGGCTGTCCTCGTCGAGCTTGCCGCAGGTCGAACCATGGCCGCAGACCACGTCATCGGCATAAATCTCGAGTTCGGGTTTCGAGAGGATTTCCGCGTCGTCCGACAGCATCAGGCCCTGATGCATGAACTTTGCGTCGGTCTTCTGCGCGTCGCGGGCGACGATCAGCTTGCCCTGGACCACGGCCTTCGAGCGGCCGCGGGTGATGGACTTGAACAGCGGCTGCGACGAGGTATGCGGCACCGCGTGCTGCGTTTCCATCGTGATGTCCGAGTGCTGGCCGTCCGAAACGAGGTTGAGCCCGGTCACGTCGGCATGCGCGCCCTCGCCCGCCATGCGCGGGAAAAGGTGGGTGCGGGCAAGGCCGGCACCCGCATGGATCACCAGCGTGCGGAGCTGTGCGCCATCGGCGAGGTGATATTCGTTGGTCGCGAAATGCGAGGTGGCGCGGGTGCTCAGGTCAATGGTGACATGGGTCACGACGGCATTCCTGCCGAGCGCGAGATAGGTCGCGTGGTTGCCCACGTGAGCGGCGTCAGAGCCCGAAAAGGTTTCGAGAATGACGGCGGAAGAGTCGTCAGCAACGAAAATCTTGGTGGCATCGGCGACATGGCCGGCTTCGCCTTCGATGCGATGGTCGATCTGGACCACCTGCTCGACGGCGCCCTTGAGGTCGAGACTAAGCGTCTCTTTTGCCAGCGCATTGCTGACGCTGACAATGACGTCATCGCGGTTCGTGAGCACACCGCCCTGGGTCTTGCCAACCTTGATGCCTTCCGGCGCCGTAGCAGCGCCGAGGACGGCGCCATTGACGATCGACAGGGCATAGGCGCCCGGAACGCGCAAAGCGGTCCCAGTGGCCTCGTTGGCGGCCTGGGCCAGCGGCGGGATGGCCCGCAGCAGGGTCTTGAGGTCGGTATAGTGATAGGCCTCGACGCGGCGGGTCGGGAGACCAGCCACGGTGACGCGCTCGGCGGCCTGGGTCGCACCGGCAGCCTTGAGCTGGGCGATCAGGGATTCCTCGGCGGCGCCGAGGCGGACAGGAAAGGTCTGGCGCATGGTCGGTTACGCCGCCTGACCGTCATAGTCGGCATAGCCCTTGGCCTCGAGCTGAAGCGCCAGGTCCTTGTCGCCGCTTTCGACGATCTTGCCATCCGAGAACACATGCACGACGTCGGGCACGATGTGGTTGAGGAGGCGCTGGTAGTGGGTGATGACCAGCATGGAGCGCTTGCCGTCACGGAGCGCGTTGACGCCCTTGGACACGACTTGCAGGGCGTCGATGTCGAGACCGGAATCGGTTTCGTCGAGCACGGCCAGCGAGGGCTTGAGGAGCGCCATCTGCATGATCTCGGCGCGCTTCTTTTCGCCGCCGGAGAAACCGACATTGAGCGGGCGCTTGAGCATCTCAGAGTCAACGTTGAGCTGGGCCCCGGCTTCCTTGACGGCACGCATGAAATCGGGCGTCGTCAATTCGCCTTCGCCGCGCGCCTTGCGCTGGGCATTGATGGCGGCCTTGAGGAAGGTCATGGTCGCAACACCCGGGATTTCGATCGGGTATTGGAAGGCGAGGAACAGGCCCGCCGCAGCGCGCTCATGCGGTTCCATTTCGAGGATGTTTTCGCCATTGAGCAGGATTTCGCCCTCGGTGACCTCATAGTCTTCCTTGCCGGCAAGCACATAGCTCAGGGTGGACTTACCCGAGCCGTTGCGGCCCATGATGGCATGGACCTGGCCCTGCGGGATGACGAGGTTCACACCCTTGAGGATTTCGCGTTCCTCGATGCGGGCATGCAGGTTGCGGATTTCAAGAACGGGAGTGGTCATTTGTTTTCTCCAATTTGGTGACGGCGTCGCCTCAGGTGGCGCCAGCCGGATCGATGTTTCAGTAGACCTCATGGTGAGCTTGTCGAACCACGAGATCGTTTCGCCGCCGCTGCCACGTCCTCGTCCTTCGACAGGCTCAGGATGAGGTCTGCTGGGAGGGGCGGTGCGATTACCCCACGCTGCCTTCGAGGCTGATCGAGATCAGCTTCTGGGTTTCGACCATGAATTCCATCGGCAGGTGCTGGAGCACGTCGCGGACGAAACCGTTGACGATCAGCGCCACAGCTTCTTCCTCGTTGAGGCCGCGCTGGAGGCAATAGAACATCTGGTCGTCGGAAATCTTCGAAGTGGTCGCTTCGTGTTCGAAGACGGCGGTGCCGTTGCGGCTCTCGATATAGGGAACCGTGTGGGCGCCGCACTTGTCGCCGATGAGCAGCGAGTCGCACTGGGTGAAGTTGCGGGCATTCTTGGCCTTGGCATGCGCCGAAACCTGGCCGCGATAGGTATTGTCCGAGAAGCCGGCGGCGATACCCTTGGAGATGATGCGGCTCGAGGTGTTCTTGCCGAGGTGAATCATCTTGGTGCCGCTATCGACCTGCTGATAGCCGTTCGAAATGGCGATCGAGTAGAACTCGCCACGCGAACCATCGCCGCGCAGGATGCAGCTCGGATATTTCCAGGTGATGGCCGAACCGGTTTCGACCTGGGTCCAGGAAATGTGCGAATTGACGCCGCGGCAATCGCCACGCTTGGTGACGAAGTTGTAGATGCCGCCCTTGCCGTCCTTGTCGCCCGGATACCAGTTCTGGACGGTGGAATACTTGATTTCGGCATTGTCGAGCGCAACCAGCTCGACAACGGCAGCGTGCAGCTGGTTTTCGTCGCGCGAGGGTGCGGTGCAGCCTTCGAGATAGGAGACATAGCTGTCATCGTCGGCGATGATCAGCGTCCGCTCGAACTGGCCGGTCTTCTTCTCGTTGATGCGGAAATAGGTCGACAGCTCCATCGGGCAGCGAACGCCCTTGGGGATGTAGACGAAGGACCCGTCGGTGAAGACGGCCGAATTCAGCGTGGCATAATAGTTGTCCGAAACCGGAACGACGGTGCCGAGATACTGCTTCACCAGTTCCGGATGCTCGCGCACGGCTTCCGAGATCGAACAGAAGATGATGCCGACCTTGGCCAGCTCTTCGCGGAAGGTGGTGACGACGGACACGGAGTCGAACACGGCGTCCACGGCCACATTGGCGCCGAAGGGCGTGCCAGTCGGCTCGCCCGCGCCTTCTACGCCGGCAAGGATCGCCTGTTCCTTGAGCGGAATGCCGAGCTTGGCATAGGTCTTGAGCAGCTCGGGATCGACCTCGTCGAGGCTCTTGGGGCCCTTGAAGGATTTTGGCGCGGAATAGTAGCTGATCGCCTGGAAGTCGATCTTGGGATAGTGGACCTTGGCCCAGTTCGGCTCTTCGAGCGTCTGCCAGCGGCGGAAGGCGTCAAGGCGCCATTCCAGCATCCATTCCGGCTCATCCTTCTTGGCGGAGATGAAACGGACGGTATCCTCGGTGAGGCCAACAGGCAGCACATCGGACTCGATATCGGTCTCGAAGCCGTATTTGTATTTGTCGACGTCGAGCGCCAGCACTTGCTCGACCGTTTCCCGGTCGATTTCTTCCTTGAGCGTCGGAATATCGTAGTCCGCCATCAGGCTCTCCTTTTCGTCCCTCGGCGGTTCAAGGCCGCCGCGAACATTTTTATTCCCAGCGGCCTAAGCCGCTTGTCCCGTCCGCTTCTGGCGAACAAGGATCGTTTCAAAACCGGCCAGGAACGCCTCGGCATCTTCTTGCCTGGAATTCCAGCCGAAACTCACGCGCAAGGCGCAATCGGCAAGGTCGCGCTCGACGCCCATGGCGAGGAGCACATGGCTGGCGCCGACCTTGCCCGACGAACAGGCCGACCCTGCCGAAACCGACAGGCCAGCCAGATCGAGCGCCATCATCGCCGTGGCATTTCGAATGCCCGGTATGGCGAAATTGACGACATTGCCGACGCGTTCGGCGCTTTCGCCGAAGATCACCACGTCGGGTGCCAGGGCCTTGAGCCCGTCTTCCACGCGCCTCGTCAGCGCCGAGACGGCTTCCATATCCATACGCTCGGCTGCGGCCGCAGCGCCGAAGGCGCTGATAAGCGCCGCCGATTCCGTACCGCCGCGACGGCCCTGCTCCTGCCCGCCGCCGGGAATGAGCCGCACCGTGTCGGCATGGCCCTTGACCAGCAGCGCGCCGATACCGGCCGGCGCGCCGATCTTGTGGCCGCTGATAGCCATCATATCGGCAGCCGAGGCGGCAAAATCCAGATCGAGCTTGCCCAGAGCCTGCACCGCATCGATGACGAGGGTATGGCGGGTGGGACCGACAAGCACGGAAATGGCGCCGATGGGCTGGATGACGCCGGTTTCGTTATTCACCCAATGAACGGCGACAAGGAGGGAAATACCTTCCTCGTCCGCACGCTGCAAAGCGGCGCGCAGTTGATCGAGATCAATACGGCCATCGGCCAAAAGCGGGATTGTCCACACAGGCAGGCCCGTGGCCTCGGCCGCCCTGGCGACCGCAGCATGCTCCCCCGCGCTGACCACTACGGCGCCAGCCGAAAAGGTGCGCGCGCCCCCGACAATGGCCTGGGTGAGAGATTCGGTGGCAGAACCGGTAAAGACGACCTGACGGGTCTCGGCCCCGGCAAGGCGGGCGACCTGGCTGCGGCCGGTCTCGATGAGATCGCGCAGCTTGCGGCCATGGGCATGAACCGAGGACGGATTGCCCGTCAAATCGAGCGCGGCAAGAAGCGCCGCCCGCGCTTCCGGTCGAAGCGGCGCGGTGGCATTGTGATCGAGATAGATGCTCTCTTTCGCCATCTGCCTTCTTTGGGGCTGCGCGCCCGACATACCTTCCATGCTGGGATCGGGACGCCGAAGCATCCCGCAAACCAAACACTTCTTGAAATTTGCCGCCCAACTTCATTACAAGGGGCGCTCAACACGGCCGCTTGCGGCCTAAAACCGAATTTCGAACCATTCTAAACTGGTTTTTTCGACCCATGTTTTAGGGAGGCTCCCGCGCTTAGTCAAGCCGCGCGGAGAGTAAACCTGAATAGTCGGATCAACTTAGTGACAGAGCCGAAAAGGCCGGAAAAGACACCATGCCTGAAGTTATCTTCAATGGCCC
>DATMSG010000036.1:0-5669 GCA_035565515.1 Devosia sp. | reverse complement strand
GGTATTCCCGGGCGGCCTTTGTTTTAGCGGCTAGCGTCGGGTTCGAGCAGCGCGGCATCCTGAACAAGGCGGATGAATTCGGCGCGGTAGCCGCCTTCGTCTTCGCCGCGGCCGGCCTTGGCGAGGGCGAGGATGTCGGTCCAGCTCATGTCGCTGCCATAGACGCTGCCCTTGAGCTTTTGGCCGAAGGCGGCGACGGCCGTGGCGAATTGAGCGTCCGTTCCGGCAAGGGCGATGTCGTCATAGGTGACCGCGGCCGTGACCGGCTGCTCGATCAGCTGGCTGACGCTTTCGCCCGGCAGCTTGTAGCGCATTTTGAGGAAGGCGATTTCGTCGCTGCTCCCCACCGTGGCCTCACCATTGCCATAGCGCAGGGGATCGACCTGGCCGGCCCCCACAGGGGTGATTTCATAAAGCGCGGTGACCGTGTGACCGGCGCCGATATCGCCGGCATCCACCGCATCATTGTTGAAATCTTCGCGTTCCAGATGCCGGGTTTCGTAGCCGATCAGGCGATATTCGGCGACCAGAGCGGGGTTGAACTCGACCTGGATCTTGACGTCCTGGGCGATGGTGTGGAGCGTGCCGCCCACTTCTTCGACCAGCACCTTTTTGGCTTCGGCGAAGCTGGAAATGTAGCTGGCATTGCCATTGCCGTTCTGGGCCAGGGCCTGCATGGTCGCATCATCGAGATTGCCGCGGCCGAAACCGAGCACCGAGAGGCTGATGCCGGACTGGCGTTTTTTGGCGATGAAGCGTTTGAGCGCCTCGGGATCGTCGATGCCGACATTGAAATCGCCATCGGTGGCAAGAATGACGCGATTGGTGCCGGCGCTCCTGCTTTCTTCGGCAAGGCGATAGGCCAGCTCGATGCCATCGGCACCGGCGGTCGAGCCGCCTGCCCCCAGTTCATCGAGCGCCGCAAGGATTTTCGCCTTTTCATTCGCCCTGGTCGGCTCGAGCACCACGCCGGCCGAACCGGCATAGGCGACGATGGACACCGTGTCCTTTTCCGAAAGCTGATCGAGCAGGAGCGCGAAGGAACGCTTGAGAAGCGGCAGCTTGTCGGGCTCGTCCATGGAGCCCGAAGTATCGATGAGGAAGACCAGATTGCTCGGCGCCATGGCTTCGGCGGGCGGCTCATAGCCGCGAATGCCGATGGAAAGAATCTGCGTCTTGGCGTTCCACGGCGTCGGAAAGACTTTCAGGGTCGGCTGGAACGGCACCTCGGCGCTGGGCGCGGCGGGGTAATCATAGGGGAAATAATTGACCAGTTCCTCGATGCGCAGGGCATCGGGCTCGGGGACATAACCGTCTTCGAGCATGCGGCGGGCATAGGAATAGCTGGCGGTATCGACATCGATGGAAAATGTGGACACCGGTTCTTCGGCGGCGATTTTCAGGCGCTGCTCGTCAAAACTGGTGAACTGGTCGCCGCTCGGCTGTGGAGCCATGCGGTTCATGTCATTGGCAAAGACGCTTTGCTTGGCGAGGCCCGCGGCCGGCGCACCGGTATAGGCTTCGGTCTGGGTGGCAGGAATGGCCGGAGCGATTGCCGGCATGGGGGCGGGCGCCGGCGGGGCGGCCACGCGCATTTCGGGCGCCGCTTCATGTTCGAGCATCATGGGTTCGGGGGCGACGATTGCATCGCTATCGGCAGCGGGTGCGGCCTGCTGCACGGCGATTTCGGCGCCCTCGTTGCGCGCCCGGGCCGAACCCGGCTCGGCGGCGGGCGCGGAAACCTGCGAGGCCGGAACCGGATTGACCGAGGTCATCGCCGTCGTCGAATAGAGCTGATAGCCGAGCGGCAGCAGGAGCAGAGCGACGGCCGCTGTGCCAACGGGAATGCGCATGTCCATGATCGAAAATCCTTTGAAGATCGACGTGATGGACATGTGACGGCGGCGACGATCCGATCCTTGGGGTTCGGGCGCGGTTTTTTTTGACTCGGCCTCGGCAAAGGCGGCGCGGGCGGCGGCAAGCGCTGTGGCTTTCGCCCCGGCGCGCGGCGGCGGCACCGGCATATTGCCGAGATTTTCGAACGGATCGGGGCGATGATCGGTCATAGGAGCCCCCTCAAGGTCTTGCGGGCTTCGTGAACATGAAAGGAAACGGTGGCCTCCTTGATCCCCATGATCTCGGCGGCCCGGGCGTGGCTCATCTCTTCGGCATAAACCAGCAGCACGGCATCGCGCTGCTTTTCGGGAAGGCTGCGGACGGCGGACCAGAGCTGACTGCTGGTTGCCGCGTCTTCCTGGGCCGGCAGCTCCTCGGTGGGGGCGATTTCGGCATAGGCATCGACATGGGCGCCGCGGCGCCGGCCGGCGCGCTGGAAATCGCGCACCATATTGAGGGTGATGCGATAGACCCAGCTCGAAAAGGCGCTGCGGCCATCGAAGGAGTGTAGCGCCGAACCAAGGCGCACGCAGACATCCTGGGCAATGTCTTCGGCATCGTGCCCATTGCCGCACCAGCGCCAGGCGGTGCGATAAATGCGCTCATATTGATCCTCGATCAATTCGGCAAAAGCCTGGGCGTCGCCATTCTGGGCGCGCCGCACCAGCGCCTCGGTCAGGGCGGCCAGTGGATCGGGTATGGATGCGGCAGTCAGTCCCACCAATCGTGCCTGCACAAAGGGCCTCTTTGCAGCTAGTTTAGCTCTATGACGCCGCTGCCGCCGCATTCCTTTGGCCGGCGCCAACATTTTTTTGCAAGATCGAGACGAGCATGTCCGAAAGCCCTTTCAAGCTGAACCGCACGCGCATCTTCCTGCTCGCCATGGGGGCGCTGGTGGTGCTGATCGGGATTTCCATGATGATGGGCGGGCTGGGACAATATCAGGCGCTGCGCGAAGCCGCGAATGCGACAAAGGAACCGACGATGGAGCAGTCGGGGCAGTAATTTGGCTGGCAATTCCCTAGCGAAACAACGTGCATTTGTGGCACTCTGGCACGTAGTTGTGTGGCGTCGCATCGCGAGACGTAAATGGATTTCTTCGGCATATTTCAGTGGTTATTTGGCCTAGGCGCAGATCATCGAAATAGGGTTGCCGACAAGAAGAACGAAATTGCCAAACTAAGCGCAGAGATGTCCGCTGAAGTTGGGCGTGTAGAAGACATTATGGCGCTTGAACATCGCCGCCTCCGGGTGAGATGCGATGAGCTTTTCCCAGACGACACAGCCATAAAAGAGGCATGTCTGTCCTCATTAGGACAGCTCAAAGCAGCCAACGACCAGCTTCGTGGCCTCGTCGATAGCAATCGCCGTTTTCTGGACAAGGCCTCTACGCTTTCGGACTGGGACACGATTCTGAGGAATTACCTCGAATGGCGTGGCACGGCGTCACGACTGGTGCCATGGGCAGAAGGAGTGGTGAAGCAGCTTCACGAGGTGCTCGACGGCGAAGAACGCCGCCGCGCACTCGCCGGTGGTTAAGCCACTAGCGCCTGCGGCACGGCTTCGGCGATAAACCCGCCACCCAGGACTTCGGCCGTCTGGCTGTCGTCGGCATAGAAGACACAGGCCTGGCCGGGGGAGATGCCATATTCGCCGCTGACGAGGGTCACGAAAACCTCGCCACCCTGCATCTGGATCACGGCGGGCTGGGGGCCGCGGGTGGAGCGGACTTTCACCTCGACCGGGGCGCCATTGCCGGCGCTGGCTTCGGCGAGCGGGGTGGCGCCGAGCCAATTGACGTCGCGGAGCCTGACCGTATGGGTCTTGAGCGCTTCGCGCGGGCCCACGATAACGCGGCCGCTGCGATGGTCGAGTTTGACCACATAGAGCGGTTCGCCGGCGGCCACGCCAAGGCCCTTGCGCTGGCCGATGGTGTAATTGACGATGCCCTCATGCGTGCCGAGCACGCGGCCATCGAGATGCACGATCTCGCCCTGGGCCAGGGCTTCGGGATGCATCTTGCGGATGATGTCGGCATATTTGCCCTGCGGCACGAAGCAGATGTCCTGGCTGTCGTGCTTTTCGGCGATTTCCAGGCCGAATTCGCGGGCGAGCTCGCGCACCGCCGGCTTGCTGAGACCGCCGAGCGGAAAGCGCAGAAAATCGAGCTGCTCCTGCGTCGTCGCAAAGAGGAAATAGGTCTGGTCGCGGTCTGAATCGACCGGGCGGAACAGCTGGCGGCGGCCGTCTTCGAGGCGGCGCGTCTGCACATAATGGCCGGTGGCGAGCACGTCGGCGCCGAGGTCGCGGGCGACGGTCATCAGATCGACGAACTTGACCGACTGGTTGCAGGCAATGCAGGGCACCGGGGTTTCGCCCTGCTGATAGGCATTGGCGAAGGGCTCGATCACCGAGGCTTTGAAGCGCTCTTCATAATCGAGCACATAGTGGGGAATGCCGAGCTTTGCCGCGACGCGGCGGGCGTCGTGAATGTCCTGGCCGGCACAGCACGCCCCCTTGCGATGGGTGGCTTCGCCGTGATCGTAAAGCTGCAGGGTGACGCCGATGACTTCATAGCCCTCTCGGGCCAGGACGCCGGCAACGACGGAGGAATCGACGCCCCCGGACATGGCGACAACTACGCGCGTGTCCTCGGGACGCTTGGCGATATCAAGCGAATTCAACATGTCTTTCCAATCCGGATGGGTTCAAGGGCCAACGGATAAGCGTGAGGGCGCCTCATAGCGCCATTGCGCCATTCTGGCAATTGCCCAGCCCGGCAGGAATTGCCGGGTTGCGGGACGAAACTGACCCCGAAGGACACCGGCGGCCGGGCGGCCGGCGGGGCAAGATGGGGCGGCGGGGCGGTTAGAGCACTGAAAATGCGGGGATTTTGGAAGGCGGCGGGGAGCTGGCAAGGCTCTTGCATTGTCCGGCAGGAGTTCTTTCGTGTTTCAAGAGGCGCAATCGTGGCTTCACAACTGGCAAATCTTTTGGTCTCGGCTGTCGGGGCGGCCCCCAAGCCGATGCAGCCGCCTGTCAAATCCGCCAATGACGACCAGTTCGCGCGCCTTCTCGACAACAAACCGGCCGATACCAGGCGCACTGACGCCCCGGCGGCGAGGGACAATACGGCCAGCCCCGACAACAAGCCGGCCGCCAAGGACGATGCAAAGCCGGCGGGCGACGGTGCCGAGACCGCAGCCGCCGCTCCGGCCGATGCCGCCAAGGACGAGGAAACCAAGGACACCACCGGCAAGACCTCGCTCGCCGATGCGCTGCTGGCGGCATTGGCGGCGCTGGGGCTGAACGGAGAGGCCAAGGCCGGCGAAGGCGAACTTCTCGATCCTGCCGCGCTCAAGGATATCGAAGACGCGATCGGCGAACTTTCGCAGCTGCTGGGCGTGGATGTGGCGACGCTGATGCAGCAATTGGCCGTGCTCGCCAAGGGCGTGGCGGCCGAGGGCGGGGGCAAGGCCGAGCTTGCGGTCAAACTCAACGCCTGGCTCGGCGACCGTCTCGGCGCCGCCGGGATGACGCTCGATGCCAATGCGGAAGCAAGCCTTGCCAAGCTGATGGATGGGCTCGGCGATTTCGCCAAGGCCATTCCCGCCGAGCCCGAACTGGCTTCGGCGCAATTAAAACTTCCCGAGCCGGTGCTGGCCGCCAAGACCGCGGTCGCCGCACCCAAGCCCGAAATGCCGGCGCCCGAGCTCAAGGTCGAGCCCGAAAGCCTCGAGCGCAAGGCCGAGACCAAGCCCGTCGAACCAGGC
>DATMSG010000035.1:0-12649 GCA_035565515.1 Devosia sp. | reverse complement strand
CCTGCGCCTGCGCCCGGCCTTTCTTCAGCCCGGCACGGGCGAGGACGAGCCGCTTTCGGGGGGCGGCGACGACCGCTCCGGCGTTCTCACCCTCTTGGAAAATGCGCACTGCCCGGCATTTCTGCGCGATGGCGCCGAGCGCCTGGTCTTTGCCAACCAGCCCTATCTCGATCTCTGCGACAGGCTCGGCAAACCGGCCAGCCCCGATGCCCCGCCCGAACTGCTCGATGCCAAGCAGTTGCGCACCCATCTCGCCGATTGCCGCGCCAGCGCCGAGCCGGTGCGCCAGAAAATTTCGCTGGGCAAATCGGGCGAATTCGAACTGGTCGAAGTGCCGGTGGCCGCCGGACGCGCCGGCTATCTCAATCCATTATCGGCCGCAGAGGCGGACAAGAGCGGGGAACCGAGCCTTGCCCATATCGCGGGCATTATCGATGCGCTTGCCACCCCCATCGCCATTTTCAATGCGCGGCGCGAACTGATTCAGTTCAATCCCGCCTATGCCGCGCTCTGGGATCTCGATCCCAAATTCCTGACGCCCGGGCTCGACGAGCGCGCTATTCTCGACAAGCTGCGCACCGAGGGCATGCTGCCCAACCAGGTCGATTATCATACCTGGCGCGCCAAGCACCTCGAGAGCTACACCCGCAAGGCCCCCTTCGAAGCCGATCCCTGGCACCTGCCCGATGGCCGCACCATCAAGGTCATTTCCGCTCCGGCCGGCGCCCAGGGCGGGGTGATCTATGTCTTTGAAGACCTGACCGAGCGCCTCAAGCTCGAATCGGCCAACAAGGCCATGACCAATGTGCAGCGCGAAACCATCAATTCGCTCTCAGAAGCGGTGGCCGTGTTCGGCACCAATGGCCGCCTGGCGCTGTCCAATCCGCGCCTTTCCGCGCTCTGGAAGCTGCCGATGAATACGCTCGGCGCCAATCCCCATATCGACCAGATCGCCGAGGCCTCGGCGCAGGTCCTGCCCGATGGGGCCAAGATCTGGTCCGATCTCAAGCGCAATATCATCGACCTCAATCCAACCCGCACCGACAAGGCCGGGCGCATCGAGCGCACCGATGGGCGGCTGCTCGACTATGCGACGACCCGCCTGCCCGACGGGCAGACCATGATGACCTTCCTCGATGTGACCGAAAGCGCCAGCTATTCAAAGGTCCTCAAGGAGCGCAACGACGCCTTGGTCACCGCCGACAGGCTCAAGGACGCTTTCGTCGAAAACGTCTCCTATGAATTGCGCAGCCCCCTGACCAATATCATCGGCTTTGCCGACCTCCTGGCGGGCACCGAGGGCGACAGCCTCAACGAGCGGCAAAAGGCCTATATCGAATATATCCGCGCTTCCTCGGTGACCCTGGGCGTGCTCATCGACAATATTCTGGACCTCGCTTCGGTCGATGCCGGCATTGCCGAACTCAACCCCGAGCCCCTGAGCGTCCAGGGGCTCATCGACAAGGCCAAGGCGGGCCTCTCGGCGAGCTTTCCCGAAGTATCGGGCAATTCCACCAATCTCGTGGTCGAGGTCGAGCCGAACCTGCCCGAATTCGTCGCCGACGGCACCCGTATCGTCCAGGTGCTCTACAATCTCCTTTCCAATGCGGCGCGTTTCTCCCCGCCGGGTGGCGAAATCCGGCTCTCGGTGTCCCATCGTGCCGATCGCATGCTTTTCATCATCGAGGACGAAGGCCCGGGCCTGACCGACGAGTTGCGCTCGGCCATCCTGACCCGGCTCGATACCCCGAGCGCCGGGGGGCGCCTGCGCGGGGCAGGGCTGGGGCTCTCCATCGTTCGCACCTTCGTTAATCTGCATGGCGGCACGATTTCGGCCCAGCAGCGCGAGCCGCGCGGCAGCCGCATCGTGGTCAACCTGCCGCGCGACAGCGCGCTTGCCGGCGTCGCCGAGTAAATGGAACGCTTCCTGGCCGATGACGAGGCAACCGCCGCCTTCGGGCAGGAACTGGCCGATATGCTCGTGCCCGGCGATATCGTCAGCCTCGAGGGCGAACTCGGTGCCGGCAAATCGGCTCTGGCCCGCGCCACCATCCGCGCCCTGGCCGGCGATCCCGAGCTCGAAGTACCCTCGCCGACCTTTGCGCTGGTGCAGCCCTATGACACGCCGCGCGGGCCGGTGTTGCATGCCGATCTCTATCGCCTGGGGGACGCCGCCGAAGCCGATGAACTCGGCCTTCTCGATACCGCCGGAGGTTTCGTGCTGGTCGAATGGGCCGGGCGCGCGGCCCATGTCGCCGCCGCGGCCACCATCGTCATCACCCTGGCCATTCCGCCCGGCGGCTCGGGACGCAAACTCACGATGACCCGCAGCACGGGCTGACCGCCTGGCTTTGCCAGAAATTTACCAAGCATCCAATTGCACCTGTCCGGTAAGGAACTGGTCAATTCCGCCCTTCTACTATGCCCTCGGGGATCAGTATTGATCCGTATAGGCATATGGGCGGCATGGGCTTCGGCGGGGCAGGTCAAAAGAACCGGGAATGGCGGAGGGCGAGCTTTCTGCCGGCCCTTCTGGCGTTCCTGGTGATCATCGTTGCCGGGCTCGTTCTCGACCGCCAGGCCGAAACCATCAATCAGGAACGGGTGCGCACAGAAGTCCTGGGGCGCCTTTCCGTCATTCGCGCCAAGCTCGAAGGCCATGTCGCGAGCAATGTGCAATTGGTGCGGGGCCTGGTCTCGGTCATCTCGACCGAGCCGGACATGAACCAGGCGCGCTTCGATGCGCTGGTGGATAATCTTTTCGAAGAGGACAGCCAGCTGCGCTCGGTTGCCGCCGCGCCCGACCTCGTCATTCGCATGACCTATCCGCTCAAGGGCAACGAGAAAGCCATCGGGCTCGACTATCGCCAGAACCCCGATCAATGGGATGCGGTGCAGCAGGCCCTGTTCACCGGCAAGATGGTGCTGGCCGGCCCGGTCGACCTCGTCCAGGGCGGACAAGGCTTTGTCGGCCGCTTTCCCGTCTACACGACCCAGGCCGGCTGGCGGCGCTTCTGGGGCATGGTCTCCGCCGTCATCGATACCGAACGGCTCTATAAGGACAGCGGCCTTTACGACAAATCGATCGCCGATCTCGATATTGCCATTACCGGCCACGATAGCCTCGGCCGTCATGGCAAGCTGTTCTATGGCGACGATCTCGCGGACCGCCAGCCGGTTCTTGCCACCGTCACCCTCCCCACCGGCAGCTGGCAGATCGCCGCCGTACCCAGGGACGGCTGGTATTCGGGCATGACCAGCCAGTGGCTGATGCGTGCCGCGATCGTCCTGGCCGGCGGCCTCATCCTCCTGCCCTTCATCATTGCCGGCCGCATGATCAGCCAGCGGCACGACTATATCGGCCAGCTGCGGCTGCGCGAGGCGGCGCTGACCCAGCAGACCCAGCGGCTCAACCTGGCGCTCGAAACCTCCAAGGTCGGGCTCTGGGAACTCGATCTCGCCTCGGGCAAGGAAATCTGGGACGCGCGCACCAACGAGATTTACGGCATGCCGGCCGGTCAGGGCGAGCGCACGCATGACCATTGGAAGCAGGTCGTCCATCCCGAGGACCAGGCGCGGGCCGAAGCCGAATTCCGCCAGTCCATCGTCAATGGCCGTTATGAATCGGATTATCGCGTCATTCTGCCCGATGGCACGCTGCGCCATATCCGGTCCATTGCCGTGCTCGCCGAAGCCTCGGGCGAGACCCAGCGCGTCATGGGCATCAACTGGGACGTGACCGCCGACGTGGCGCTGAACGAAGACCTGCGCCGCGCCAAGGCGCTGACCGAGGCGCGCAATTCCGAACTCGAAGCGGCGCGCGTCCGCATCGAGCACAATGCCCTCCACGACAGCCTGACGGGCCTGCCCAACCGGCGCTATCTCGACGAAATGCTGCGCGGCCAGGCGGCCGGCGGCTTTGACGGTTCGGGCACCATCGCTTTGCTCCACATCGATCTCGATCGCTTCAAGCAGATCAACGATACGCTCGGCCACGCCGCGGGCGATGCCATGCTCATTCATGCCAGCAAGGTGCTGCGCGACACCTGCCGCGATACCGATTTCGTTGCCCGCATCGGCGGGGATGAATTCGTCGTCGTTTCGAGCAACAGCCTGGGCGAGGAGGGCCTGGCCCGGCTCGCCGGGCGCCTCGTGGAAGCCATGCGCAAGCCGGTCATGCATGAGGGCCACGAATGCCGTTTCGGGGTCAGCGTCGGTATCGCCACGGCCATGGTGCCCGCCATCGATGTCGAGCAATTGCTGATCAATGCCGATATAGCGCTCTATCGCGCCAAGGATCGCGGCCGCAATCGCTACGAATTCTTCTCTGCCGCGCTACAGGCCGAGGTGATCAATACCAAGCGCGTGGCCGACGAAATCCTCAACAGTCTGGAAAGCAATGATTTCATTGCCTATTACCAGCCCCAGTTCTGCGCCAAGACGCTCGATGTCGTCGGCGTCGAGGCGCTGGCGCGCTGGCGGCATCCGACGATGGGGCTATGCGCTCCCGACAGTTTCATGGCCATCGCCGAAGAGTTGAGCGTCGTCGCCGCCATCGATCACGTCATCCTGGCGCAGGGATTGCACGACCTCGAACGCTGGGACCGCCTCGGCCTGCGCGTGCCGCGCGTCTCGGTCAATGTCTCCCAGCGCCGCCTTCACGACGAAAACCTCGTCAACGCGCTGCGCGAGATGGACATTGCCGAAGGCCGCATTGCCTTCGAACTGGTCGAATCCATCTATCTCGATGAAAGCGATGGCGTCATCGCCTGGAATATCGAGCAGATCAAGGCGCTGGGCATCGATGTCGAAATCGACGATTTCGGCACGGGATACGCCTCCATCGTGTCCTTGCAAAAGCTGCATCCGCGCCGCCTCAAGATCGACCGGCAATTGGTCGATCCCATCATCAGGGAGCCCGGCCAGCGCCGGCTGGTCGCCTCCATCGTCGATATCGGCAAGGCCATGGGCATCGAGATTGTCGCCGAAGGCGTCGAGACCATGGAGCACGCCAAGATCCTGCGCGATCTCGGCTGCGATATCCTGCAGGGCTATGCCTTCGCCAAGCCCATGTCGCGCGATGCGCTTGAAGCCTTTCTCGCCGAACAAAGCTGGCGCCGCGCCGGCTGAGAACAGGCGACAAGCGCGGCAAATTTCGCTAAACCCCCTCCGTTTATCTTGTATGGAACGGCTTTGGAGGACGGACGAACATGGCGCTGGGCAGGAAATTTGGGCTGGGCGTAGTGGGGGCGGGCATGGCGGCAAAGCCGCATGCCCAGGCGCTCGACGCCCTTCGCGACCGGATCGAGGTGCGCGGCGTCTGGCGGCGCGACGCCGGCGCGCTCAAGGCGTTTTGCGACCTTTATGATTTCCCCGCGGCGCAAAGCTACGAAGCCATGCTGGCCGATCCCGCACTCGACGCGGTTCTGATCCTGACCCCGCCCAATGCCCGCGAGCCGCTGGTTGCCGCCGCCGCGGCGGCGGGCAAGCATGTGCTGATGGAAAAGCCGGTGGAGCGCACGACCGAAGCGGCCGCGCGCATCGTCGAGATTTGCGAGCGCGCCGGGGTGACGCTGGGCATCATCTTCCAGCATCGGTTTCGCGCCGCCTCGAAAGCGCTGGCCGCAAAAGTGGCAAGCGGTGAGCTGGGAAAACTCTTTGCCGCTCACCTCACCGTGCCCTGGTGGCGCCCGCAGGAGGGCTATTATGACAAGCCCGGCCGCGGCACCTTCGCCCAGGACGGCGGTGGCGTTCTTATCACGCAGGCCATCCATTCGCTCGATCTGCTGCTCAGTCTCACCGGGCCGGTAAGATCGGTCACAGCCCTTGCCGCGACCACCGGGTTTCACCGAATGGAGACCGAAGATTTCGTCGCCGGCGGGCTCGAATTCGCCAATGGCGCGGTGGGCGGGCTGATAGCGACCACGGCCAATTTCCCCGGCGGCGCCGAAAGCATTACCCTCAATTTCCAAAAGGCCAGCGCCACGCTTGCCGGGGGTAATCTCAACCTGAAATGGCTCGATGGCCGCGAGGAAAATATCGGCGAGGCCAGCAATTCCGGCGGCGGCGCCGACCCCATGGCCTTTCCCTTCGACTGGCACATGGCCCAGATCGCCGACTTCGCCGAGGCAGTGGAGGCAGGCCGCCAGCCGGTTTCCACCGGCCATTCGGCGCTTGCCGTTCACCGGCTGATCGACGCGCTGATCGCCTCGTCGCGCGAGGGGAAGCGGGTGGCGGTCTAGGGCCTTTCCGCCGCGCTCTGAACGTCAAATCCAGGAGGGCGGGCTTGGCGCCACGCCCTCGTCCTTCGACGGGCTCAGGATGCGGTCTACTAAGAGACCATGCGCCAGCTCAAAGTTGCAACGGTCTGGCCCCCTCACCCCGGGGAGTGGGGGAGCCTTCCGGCACCTCGCGTCTCTTTGATCCTCAGGCCCCCACGGCCGCCTTCTTCCGGGCTATCCGGGCGCGGATATGGTCCACGTCCGTCTGCGGCGTCGCGGCGAAAAGCGTCTTGGTATAGGCGTGTTGTGGGTCCGAAAACACCGCGTCGCGGCTACTGTGTTCCACGACATCGCCAAAATACATGACCATGACTTCATCGGCGATATAGCGCACGACCGACAGGTCGTGGCTGATGAACACATAGGTCAGGCCGAACTCGTCCTGCAAATCCTTGAGAAGATTCAGAATCTGCGCCTGCACCGAAAGGTCGAGCGCGGAAACCGGCTCGTCGAGGACGAGAAAGCTCGGATTGAGCATCAGCGCCCGGGCAATGGCGATGCGTTGGCGCTGGCCGCCCGAGAACATATGGGGATAGCGGTTATAGTGCTCGGGCGAGAGGCCGACCTTGGTCAGCATGGCCATGGCCTTTTCGCGCCGCTCGGCGGCCGAAAGCTTGGTATTGAGCAGCAGCGGTTCGCACAGCACGTCGCCGATCTTCTGGCGCGGATTGAGCGAGCCATAGGGGTTCTGGAAGACGATCTGCACTTTCTGGCGCAGTTCGCGTGTCACATGCGATGCGCTGGCCTTGATTCCATCGATAAAAATCTCGCCCGCGGTCGCTTCGTCGATCAGGGTGATCATGCGGGCAAGGGTCGACTTGCCACAGCCGCTTTCCCCCACGACCGCCAGCGTGCGGCCCTTTTCGAGGGTGAAGCTGACGCCTTTGACGGCATGCAGCACCTTGGCCGGCTTCAGAAAGCCGCCGGAGGTGACGTAATCGCGCTTGAGATTGCGCACTTCGAGAACGGGTATCGTCATCGGGCAACTCCCGGCGCGGCGGTAAACAGCATGTCGGAAACGGTGGGCAGGCGGTCGCCCACGGCATTTTCCGGCAGGGCCGAGAGCAGCGCCCGCGTATAGTTGGACTGGGGATTTTCGAAGAGCGAGAGCACGTCGGCCTCCTCCATCTTGTGCCCCTTATATTGCACGATGACGCGGTCGGCGGTTTCGGCGACAACGCCCATGTCATGGGTGATCATGATCAAGCCCATGCCGGTCTGCTGCTGCAAGCCGACGAGGAGATCGAGGATCTGCTTCTGAATAGTGACGTCGAGCGCCGTGGTCGGCTCGTCGGCAATAAGAAGTTTGGGATTGCACGAAATCGCCATGGCGATCATGACGCGCTGGCACTGGCCGCCCGACATCTGATGCGGAAAGGCTTTCAGCTTGTCTTCGGCATCGCGAATGCCGACCTGGTTGAGCAACTGGACAGCGCGATCCCGTGCTGCCCGGCCTTTCAGGCCCAGATGCTTGTCCAGCACCTCGCCGATCTGGAAACCGACAGTGAAGCACGGATTAAGGCTCGCGATCGGCTCCTGAAAGATCATGGCAATATCCTTGCCGATGATCTTGCGCTTCTCGCTGTCGCTCATCGTCAGCAGATCGCGGCCCTCAAAGCGCATGACATCGGCGGTGACGCGGGCGCTGGTGGGAAGAAGGCCCATGGTGGCGAGCATGGCCACCGACTTACCCGAGCCGCTTTCCCCCACAATGGCGAGCACTTCGCGATTGTCGACCGCAATGTCGATGCCATCAACGGCCTTGAACAGGCCAACCGACGTATCGAAGGCGACCGAGAGATTTTTGATTTCGAGAAGGGCCATGGCCTCAGCTCCTCTTGAGCTTGGGATCGAGCGCGTCGCGCAGCCCGTCGCCGATGAGATTGATGGCAAGCACCGTGATGAGGATGGCAAGGCCGGGGAAGGTCACGACCCATGGCGCCTTGAGGATGAATTCGCGGGCCGAGGCCAGCATGGTACCCCATTCCGGGGTCGGGGGCTGCGCGCCCATGCCGAGAAAGCCGAGCGCGGCGGCTTCGAGAATGGCATTGGAAAAACTCAGCGTCGCCTGCACGATCAGGGGCCCCAGGCAATTGGGCAGAATGGTCACCATCATCAGGCGCAGATGGCCGGCGCCCGACAGTTTGGCGGCGGTCACATATTCCCGGTTCTTTTCGGCCATCACCGCGGCGCGCACGAGGCGGGCAAAGTGCGGCTGCAGGACCAGCGCAATGGCGATCATGGCATTGAACAGGCCCGGCCCCAGAATGGCGACCAGCACGAGGGCCAGCAGCAGCGGCGGGAAGGCGAGGATAATGTCCATGACGCGCATGATCAGCACGTCGACCCAGCCGCGGAAATAGCCGGCGAGAACGCCGAGCACCACGCCGACGATCAGAGCGCCGACCACGACGAAAAAGCCGATGAACAGGGAATAGCGCGCCCCATGGATGAGGCGCGAAAGCATGTCGCGGCCCACCGGATCTGTACCCAGAATAAAGCGCGGATCGGCATTGGCGTCCCAGATCGGGGGTTTGAGCAACGCGTCGCGGAACTGCGCGTCGGGCGGAAACGGGGCGATCAGCGGCGCGAAGATGGCGACGAGAACGAGGATGGCAAAGACGGTGAGGCCAATGACGGCGCCGCGATTGACCGAGAAATAGAACCAGAATTCACGCAGGCCCGAAGCCGGCGCATTGGCGGACGTATTGGTGGTGGCCATGTTACTGCACCCGGATGCGCGGATTGATGAGGGCATAGAGGAGATCGACGATCAGGTTCACCGACATGACGATGAGCGCGATAATCAGCAGCCCCGACTGCACCACGACATAGTCGCGCTTGGAGATGGAATCGATCATCCACTTGCCGATGCCCGGCCAGGTGAAGATGGTTTCGGTGAGAATGGCGCCGCCCAGCAGCAGGCCCACCTGCAAGCCGATCGTGGTCACGACCGGGATCAGGGCGTTCCTCAGGGCATGCACATTGATGACGCGATTGGGCGACATGCCCTTGGCGCGGGCCGTGCGCACATAGTCTTCGCCCAGAACTTCGAGCATGGCCGAACGCGTCTGCCGGGCGATGACGGCGAGCGGAATGGTGCCGAGCACGATTGCCGGCAGGATCAGATGGCGCAGCGCCGAAACGAAGGCGGGCCAGTTGCCGTGGAGCAGCGTGTCGATCAGCATGAAGCCGGTAATGGGTTTCAAAAAGAAGGTCAGCGCGATGCGGCCCGAAACCGGCGTCCAGCCCAGATAACCGGAAAAGAAGATGATAAGGAGCAGGCCCCACCAGAAGATCGGCATGGAATAGCCGGTCAGCGCCACGCCCATGGTGATCTGGTCGAACCAGGAGCCGCGCTTGATGGCGGCAAAGATACCGGCGGGAATGCCGATGATGACGGCAAAGAGCAGCGCGGTGAAGGCCAGTTCCATGGTGGCGGGGAACAGCGCCATGAATTCGTTGATCACCGGGCGCTTGGTGGCGAGCGAAATACCGAAATCGCCCTGCATCACGCTCCAGAGATAATTGAAATATTGCTGCCAGATCGGCAGGTTATAGCCGAACTGCTCGCGCAGGATTTCGTAGCGTTCCGGCGTCACGCCGTGTTGCCCGGCCATGGCCAGGATGGGGTCGCCCGGCAAAACGCGGACAAAGACGAATGCGCAGATGGAGATGCCGATAATGGTCGGCACCAGAAGCGCAATCCTGCGCAAAACATAGTTCAGCATGAGAGCGTCTGCCCTTTGGGTGCAGGACCGCCGCGATAGGCGGCGAACCCGCTGGTCCCGTTTTCTGTTTGAGCGCATCGGGGAAAAGCGGACATCACTTTTCCGGGTCGAAAGCGCGACTTCCTGAAGTGGCGGGGTTCGTCCGCGGACCGTTTTCCGGCCCATCGCAATGGAACGTATTTCGTCCCATCTGACCCCGCCTGTTCTTAAAAGCGGAAGCCCCGCTCCGGTGTTGCCGGATCGAGGCCTCCAATCGTGAGAAAGGCTAAAACCTTACTCCTGAACGTCCACGCCCTTGAAGGAGTGGCTGCCGAGCGGGCTCATCACATAGTTGAGCACGGTCTTCTTCATCGGCATGAACACGCGGCTATGCGCCAGGGTGATCGCAGGTTCTTCGGCTTTGAAGATTTCCTGGGCCTTGGTGTAGAGCTCTGTGCGTTCTGCCGGGTCCGACGAGGTCTTGGCGGCAGAGATCGCGGCCTCGAAGTCGTCATTGCACCAGCTCGAATAGTTCGAAACGCCGATGGCCGAGCAGGAGAAGAGGGTGGCAAAGAAGTTGTCCGGATCGCCATTGTCGCCGGTCCAGCCGATCATGAACGGGCCCTTGCGGTCGGGCTGCTTGCCGCGCTCGCGATATTCGGTCCATTCATAGGTCACGATATTGGCGGTGACGCCGACCTTGGCCCAGTCGGCCTGGATCAGTTCGGCAACGCGCTGGCCGTTCGGATTATAGGGACGCGACACCGGGATGGCCCAGAGGTCGGTCGTCAGGCTGGTCACGCCGGCAGCTTCCAGCAATTCCTTGGCCTTTTCCGGATCATAGACATCGGCCGGGATGGCATCGTCATAGGACCACATGGTGGGCGGGATCAGGTTCTTGGCGTCCTGGCCGGCACCCTGGTAGACCGCCTCGATGATGGCGGCCTTGTCGATCGCCATGGTCAGGGCCTTGCGCACGTCGGGATTGTCGAACGGGGCTTCGGTGGTGTTGTAGGAGATATAGCCGATATTCAGGCCTTCCTGCTCCTGCACGGTCAGGTTCTCGTCGGCCTTGAGGGCTTCGAGATCGGCCGGGGCCGGGTAGGGCATGATATCGCATTCGCCGGCGAGCAGACGCTGCGCACGCACCGAAGCATCGGTGGTGATGGCAAAGATCAGATCGTCGATCGGCTGCTTGCCGTCCCAATAGTCGGGGAAGGCGGAATAGCGGATCACGGTGTCGAGCTGATAGTCCACGAGCTGGAACGGGCCGGTGCCGACCGGCTGGGTCGAAAAGGCGGCCATGTCGCCCGAAGCTTCGAGCTGGTCGGCATATTCCTTGGACACGATCGAGGCGAACTGCATGGCAAGGTTTGCCAGCATCGGTGCGTTCGGTTCGGTCAGGGTCAGCTTGACGGTCAGGTCATCGACCTTCTCGATCGAGGCGATATATTTGGGCATGTCCATGCCCTGGAAATAGTCCCAGGTCATGCCTTCGAGATAGTTGTGCCAGGGATTGTCTTCCTTCCACTGACGCTCGAACGAGAAGATCACGTCATCGGCGTTGAGATCGCGCGTCGGGGTGAAATAGGGCAGGGTCTGCCACTTGACGCCCGGACGCAGGTGGAAGGTGTATTCCTTGCCGTCTTCGGAAATGTCCCAGCTTTCGGCCAGCGCCGGAATGACTTCGGTGGAGCCGGGAGCGAACTCGACCAGGCGTTCGAAGATGGTGTGGGCGGAGGCGTCGAAGTCGTTGCCGCCGGTCACCGGGCCGGGGTCGAAGTGGGCCGGCGAGGCTTCCGAGCAGTAAACCAGCTGCTTGGCCTGAGCGGCGCCGGCGGCAAGAGCCACCATGGCGGTCGCGGCCATCAGGGTTTTCATCAATTTCATGATTGTTGTCTCCCGAAGTAATTCATGCTCCCCAGAGTTCCCATCTGAGGGCTTGGGCGACACCAAAGCCTAGTTTTTTAGGAAGCGCAATGACGAAGTTGACCATTTGGTCAATCGTGTGACGGCTTGATGGCTTTCCACAGAAATGGACGGATGATTCCAAATCCGTTCGGCAAGTAATCATGGCTTGACCGCACCTTATCGGTCATGAACGATAGAGCCATGACGCAGAAGATCGCCACCCTCGCTTTGGTCGTCGCCGACTATGACGAAGCCATCCATTTTTATTGCGACAAGCTGGGTTTTTCTCTGGTGGCGGATACCCCGCTCGGGCCGGACAAGCGCTGGGTGCTGGTCGCCCCGCCCGGCGGCAACGGCGCCCGGCTCCTCCTCGCCAAGGCCGATGGTCCCGAACAGCTGGCTGCCATCGGCAACCAGACCGGCGGCCGCGTCATGCTCTTTCTCGAAACCGACGATTTCCAGGGCGATTTCGCGCGGATGAGCGAAAAGGGCGTCACCTTTCTCGAAGCGCCGCGGCACGAGGCCTATGGCTCGGTCGCCGTCTTTGCCGATCTTTATGGAAACAAATGGGATCTCATCGAGCCGGCAAGATCGATGAAGGCGAAGGGGGCATTCTCGTCTCCGCTATGGCGGAGATAGACGAAGGTTCCGTGACGGAGCCGGTCGAGCAGCAGGCCGGCATTTTCGGAAATGACGGCGCCGTAGGGGCCGTCGTCTCGTTCCGCCGAAAAGGTGATGTCCTCACGG
>DATMSG010000034.1:0-14928 GCA_035565515.1 Devosia sp. | reverse complement strand
TGGCGGGACGATTGCGTGGACGACATTTGCCGTGGCGCTGGCCATGGTGCTCGGAAAGCCCATTCGGCTGCCGGGGATTATCGGCAATCGCAAACTGCCGGTGGCGCCGCTGCTGAAGGCGAGCGAGCAGGTGGTGCGGGTCACCGGCATCATCGCGCGATTTTCGCGGCCGCGGATGCGATGGCTGACGGGGGCCGCGGCGACCATTCCCTATGGCATCTTCACAATGGTGATCAGCGTGGCGATGACGGTACCGATCCCATTCACCAATGCAGTGCCCAATGTGGGCCTCTGCGTGCTGGCTTTTTCGATGCTGAACCGGGACGGGATAGGGGCGGTGATCGGGGTCGTGATCTGCCTTATCGGGCTGGGGATCGAGATCGCCCTGATTTTCGGGGCGATCAATCTGGGCGCGCAGGTGGTGGATGCGGTGTTTTAGGCGGTAGACCTCACCCCCACCCGCGCGACTTCGTTGGAGGCTCCGCTGCGCTCCGCGCCTCATCATGGAGGCGGCTGGAGCCGGCAGCGGAGCAGAGAGAAGACTAAATCCCGGCTGCGTCGTGGGTGAGCGTGCCGGAGAAGCCGCAGGAGGCGCCGTGGTATTCGAGGCAGCCGTCGCGCTCTTCGAGCGTTACGCCGCCCTCGCCGTCAAAGATGAGGCCGATTTCGCAATAGCGCTGGTTAAGCGGCGAGTCGTCTTCGGGGTCGTACATTTCGTTTTCGACGAAGAAGTTGCCGCCCTTCTTGTCGAGCAGGACTTCGCCTTCGATGCCGCCGGCGCAGCCCATGAATTCTTCCTGCATGGGCACGACCGTATTGATCGAGATGGAATAGCGATCATTCTCGATATGGGTGAGGTCGAGCGTCAGATCGCCTTCGCCGCTGCCCGAATAGTGGCCTTCGATGAGATCGATATCCTGGGCAAGCGCGGGGAAGGTAGCGAGCGAAATCGCGGCGACGAGAATTGCAGTGCGAAACATGAGCGGCCTCAACAACACAAAGTGATCCGCCTGATAGGGCAGGCGAGCGTGGCGAAAATCGGACTTTTACCCGTCAAGCCTCTCGATGCGAAGGATTTTTATCCGGCACTGGCTGGGGCCTTCCTTCCGGCGGGGCAAAGGGCTAGAAACCGGCCCCATGAGCACGACGAAACAAGTTACCTTCTCCCTTCTCGCAACCGATGGCGCGGCGCGGCGCGGCCGTATCGACACGCCAAGGGGCGAGATCAATACGCCGGCCTTCATGCCGGTGGGGACGGCCGGCACCGTAAAGGCGATGTATCCCGAGCAGGTGCGCGAAACCGGCGCGGATATCCTCCTGGGCAATACCTATCACCTGATGCTGCGCCCGGGCGCGGAGCGCGTGGCTTCGCTCGGCGGCCTCCACGATTTCATGGACTGGCAGCGGCCGATCCTGACCGATAGCGGCGGGTTTCAGGTCATGTCGCTGGCAAAGCTGCGCAAGCTCACCGAGAAGGGCGTGACCTTCAAATCGCATATCGATGGATCGAGCTATGAGCTGACGCCGGAGCGCTCCATCGAAATCCAGACGCTGCTCGATAGCGACATCATCATGCAGCTCGACGAGTGCATTGCCCTGCCGGCGGAGCGCAAGGAAATCGAGCGTGCGATGGAATTGTCGCTGCGCTGGGCGGATCGCTCGAAAACCGCGTTCAACAACCAGCAGAACCGGGCGCTGTTCGGAATCGTGCAGGGCGGGGACGATGCCGAACTGCGTGCGAAATCGGCGGCGGGGCTGAAGTCGATCGGGTTCGATGGCTATTCCATCGGCGGGCTGGCCGTGGGCGAGCCGCAGGACGTGATGTTCCGCGTGCTTTCGGACATTACGCCGGAGCTGCCGAAGGATCGGCCGCGCTATCTGATGGGCGTGGGCAAGCCGGACGATATCCTGGGCGGGATAGAGCGCGGCGTCGACATGTTCGACTGTGTGCATCCGACGCGCGCCGGGCGCCATGGGCATGCCTATACGCGCTTTGGCGTCATCAACCTGAAGAATGCGCGGCATAAGGATGATCCCCGGCCGCTCGATGAACAATCGCCCAATCCGAATTGCCGGCGCTGGAGCCGGGCCTATCTCCACCATCTGGTAAGGACGGAAGAGATTTTGGGCGCCATGGTGCTTTCGCAGATCAACCTGGCCTATTATCAAGAGCTGACCGCGGGCACGCGGGCGGCTATCGAAGCCGGTCGCATGACCGATTTTGCCGCAGAAACGCGGGCCGCATGGGCGGCCGGCGATCTGCCGGTGCTGTAAGAAATCCTCTGGAGAAGAAGCTGATGGCTAAGTCGGGACGCAAGGCCGGGTTCGAAGCGCTGGGCAAGCTAAAGAAGGCGATCGAAGGCGCGCCGATGCGGCTGATGTTCGCCGAGGACCCGAACCGCTTCCAGCGTTTTTCGGCTTCGGGCGCCGATATTCTCCTCGACTATTCCAAGAACCGGATCGACGAAGAGGTGATGACCGCCCTGTTCGACCTGGCGCGCGCGGCCGGGGTGGAAGAACGCCGGGCGCAGATGTGCGAAGGCGAGCATATCAACATCACCGAAGACCGCGCCGTCATGCATATGGCGCTGCGCTATCAGGGCGACAAGCCGGTCGAGGTCGATGGCAAGGATGTGATGCCCGATGTGCGGGCGGTGCTGAAAGCCATCGAGGCCTATACGAATGCCGTGCGCAATGGCGAAATTCGCGGCTTCGGCGGCGAGCAGTTTACCGATGTGGTCAATATCGGCATCGGTGGGTCCGATCTCGGCCCGGTCATGGTGACGCTGGCACTGGAGCCCTATACGCGGGCCGACCTGCGGGCGCATTATGTGTCCAATGTCGATGGCGCCCATATCCATGATATCTTGAAGCGCCTTGACCCCAAGAAGACGCTGTTCATCGTCGCCTCGAAGACGTTTACGACCGACGAGACGATGACCAATGCCAATTCGGCCCGCAAATGGCTGGCCGATGCGCTGGGCGAAGAGGCGGTTCCGAGCCACTTCGCGGCGGTTTCGACCAATATTCCGGCCTGCGCCAAGTTCGGCATTCAGGAAGACCGGATTTTTGGGTTCTGGGACTGGGTTGGCGGGCGCTATTCGGTGTGGTCGGCCATCGGTTTGCCGGTGGCGCTGGCCGTGGGTTACGAGAATTTCGCAAAGTTCCTTGCCGGTGCCGATGCGATGGACCGGCATTTCCTCGAGACGCCGCTCGAAAGCAACCTGCCGGTGATCATGGGCCTCTTGGGCGTCTGGTATCGCAATGTCTGGGGCTTTTCCACGCATGCCGTCTTGCCCTATGACCAGCGCCTGAGCCGCTTCCCGGCCTATCTGCAGCAGCAGGATATGGAATCGAACGGCAAGTCGGTGACGCTCAATGGCAAGCCGGTTGGCTGGTCGACAGGCCCGATCGTCTGGGGCGAGCCGGGCACCAATGGGCAGCACGCTTTCTATCAGTTGATCCATCAGGGCACGGATGTCATTCCCTGCGATTTCCTGATCGCCGCGCAGCCGCATGAAAGCCTGCCGCCGCATCACGACAAGCTGGTGGCGAATGTGCTGGCGCAGTCGGAAGCGCTGATGCTGGGCAAGACCGAAGAAGAGGTCGTCACCGAACTCAAGGCGCAGGGCCTCGACAAGGACCAGATCAAGGCACTGACGCCGCACAAGGTGTTTCCGGGCAACCGTCCGAGCAACACCCTGTTCTACAAGCAGCTGACGCCCGAAATTCTGGGGTCGCTGGTGGCGCTTTACGAGCACAAGGTGTTCGTGCAGGGCGTCATCTGGAACGTCAATTCCTATGACCAGTGGGGCGTGGAACTGGGCAAGCAGCTTGCCAAGGCGCTGCTGCCCAAGGTTCAGGGGCAGGAGAGCGGGGAGGGGCATGACAGCTCCACCCAGGGTCTCCTCAAATTCTACCTCGCCAACAAGGCCTGACCATTGACCATCACCACCGACGAGCAGCTGGAAAAACTCAAGGCAATCGGGCGCATCTGTGCCGTGGCGCGCGACGCCATGGCGGCGGCCATGCGGCCGGGCATGACGACGCTGGAACTCGACGAGATCGGCGCCAAAATCCTGGCCGAGCATGGGGCGCTGTCGGCGCCCATCGTGACCTATGATTTTCCGGGAAACACCTGCATTTCGGTGAATGAAGAGATCGCCCACGGCATTCCGGGCGACCGGGTGCTGCATGAGGGCGATCTGGTCAATATCGATGTGTCGGCGACGCTGAACGGGGTCTTTGCCGATTGCGGCGCGAGCTTTGTGCTCGGCAGAGGCGACAAGCGGCTCGATGCACTGTGCCGGGATGGCAAGAAGGCCATGTGGGCCGGGATCAATGCCGTCAAGGCCGGCGCGCCGCTGGCCGATATCGGCACGGCGATCGGCAAGGTGGCGAAAAAGGGCGGCTATACGCTGATCAAGAACCTTGCAAGCCATGGCGTGGGCGATAGCCTCCATGACGAGCCGGGCGAAATTCCGACCTGGCCGGACCGCTCGGAGCGGCGGAAGATCGGCAATGGGCTGGTGTTTACCATCGAGCCCTTCCTCTCGATGGGCGGGCAATTCGCCGCGCAGAAGAGCGCAGACGACGAATGGACGCTGGTGGCGGACCCGATGGCGCCCTGCGTGCAATATGAGCACACGGTGGTGGCGACGCCCAAGGGGGCGCTGGTGGTGACGCTGGCGGCGTAACCCCCCGGAGACCTCATGGTGAGCTTCTCGAACCATGAGGTCTGCTGGGGCTGCAATCCCGGCCCTATAGCCAGACCAGAAGCATCGGGCCGATCAGTACCAGGCCGATGGCGACGGCGAAGCGCAGGTGACCGAGTTGGCGGAGGGCCGGCACGCTGAGTGCGGTCGAGAGCAGGAAATAGCCCGCCAGCGCGATGACCGCCGGAGCTATGCCGCTGGCGGTGAGCGGCGTGTTTTCGTTGAGCTGCAAATAGATCATGTGGCCGCCGGCAAAGCCGATCAGCGAGGTGATGACCACGGTGACCGCCTTGGCGGTGATCAGCAGCGCCATGTCGATGGTATTGCTGGTGAGGACCAGGGCAAGGCCGGTCGCGGTGACGTGGACCGCGGCGAGGGTGGCGAAAACCTGACTCTGGGCCAAAAGGGGGATCAGTTCGGGCGGGGCGAAGAGCGGCACGGCGCCGATCATGGGCAGATTGGCCCCATATTGCGCCATCAGGAGGATGACATAGAGCATGGCAAGGGTCGATGCGGCAAAGACCAGCACGACCGCCGCAAGGACCTTCAGCAGGTCCATAGTATCCTGAGACACGCCGCCTCCTCACAATGCTGTTGGACGGGATATTAGTTCGCCGGGCCGATTCTGACAGCCTTCAGAGGCGGCGGCCGGGCAGGGGAAGACTTCTCGTGACCGGGCGGCGCCGGCGGATGGCCACCGGCTTGCGGTATTCGTCCGACAGTTCTGCGGCATCGGCCCGATTGTCGAGCTCGGCATAGGGATCGATGTCGGTGCAACAGGTTGACATGGGGCCATGACGGAAACAGCGTTGCCGGGGTCATGCCCAAGTCGTATGGCAACGTCAAGACAGGGGGCATGCGCCCGTTGTCACAGACATTAAATGTGACTAGAGCAGTCTGGTTATTTTCGCCGGCCGACCATCGCGGCCAGTTTCCTTCCTGATGGGCCAAGCCATGCTTAAGCGCTTTTATGCCTACTATCGTCCCTATACGGGGCTGTTCATTCTCGATTTCGGCTGCGCGGTCGTCGCCGGGCTTCTGGAGCTCGCCTTCCCGCTGGCGGTTGCCTATGTGATCGACACGCTGCTGCCCGAATCCAATTATTCGCTGATCCTGGCGGCGTGTGCGGGGCTGCTGGCGATCTATATGGTCAGCGCCGGGCTCAAGGCGATCGTCAACTATTTCGGCCATGTGCTTGGCGTGTCGATGGAAACCGACATGCGGCGGCAGGCCTTCGACCATATGCAGAAGCTCAGTTTCCGCTTCTTCGACAATAACAAGACCGGGCACCTGATTACCCATGTGACCAAGGATCTCGAGGATGTGGGCGAAATCGCGCATCACGGCCCGGAAGACCTGTTCATCGCGGTGATGACGTTTATCGGCGCGTTTCTCCTGATGTTCTTCACCAACTGGAAGCTGGCGCTGATCGCCATCGCGCTGGTGCCGGTGATGAGCTGGCTGGTGGGGCGTTACGGGTCGCGGATGACGCAGAACTGGCAGGAATTGTTCCGCCGCGTCGGCGATTTCAACGTGCGCGTGGAAGATGCCATCGGCGGCATTCGCGTGGTGAAGGCCTTTGCCAATGAGGGGCACGAATCCGGGCTGTTCCAGGACAATAACCTCGCCTATCGCAAGACCAAACTGCAGGCCTATGCGATCATGACCGCCAGCCTGCTCATCACGTTTCTCTCCACCAGGATCGTCCAGCTGGTGATCATGATGGCGGGCGCCTGGCTGGTGGTGGTGGGCGAACTGACCTATGGCGGTTTCGTCAGCTTCCTGCTGCTGGTGGATGTGTTTCTGCGCCCCATCGACAAGATCACCGGGGTGCTCGAAAGCTATCCCAAAGGCATTGCCGGGTTCCGCCGGTTTGTCAGGCTTATCGACACCGAGCCCGATATTGCCGACAGCCCCGATGCGGTCGAGGTGGGGCGGCTCGATGGGCACATTCGCTTCGAGAACGTCTCGTTCGCCTATGACGAGGGGCGCTCGATCCTGCGCAACGTCAATCTCGACATTTCGGCGGGAGAAACGGTCGCCATTGTCGGGCCGTCGGGCGCGGGCAAGACGACGCTCTGCTCGCTCTTGCCACGGTTCTACGAGACGACCGAGGGCCGCATCAGCGTGGATGGGATCGGCATTGCCGAGATGACGCAGGCCTCGCTGCGCCGGCAGATCGGCGTCGTACAGCAGGACGTGTTCCTGTTTGGCGGCACGCTGCGCTCGAATATCGCCTATGGCGATTTGAATGCCTCGGACGAGGCGATCATGGAAGCGGCGCGCCGGGCGCGGCTGGAAGAGATGATTGCGGGCCTGCCGGCCGGGCTCGACACGGTTGTCGGCGAGCGCGGGGTAAAGCTCTCGGGCGGTCAGAAGCAGCGCGTCGCCATTGCGCGGATTTTCCTCAAGAACCCGCCGATCCTGATTCTGGACGAGGCGACATCGGCGCTCGATACCGCGACCGAAGCGGCGATCCAGCAGGCGCTCAACGAATTGTCTTCGGGGCGCACCACGCTGATTATCGCGCATCGGCTGGCTACCGTGCGCCATGCGCACCGCATCATCGTGCTGACGGAAAACGGCATAGCGGAGCAGGGAGCGCATGAGGCATTGCTCAACAGCAATGGCGTCTATGCCAGGCTGCATTCGGCGCAGCAGCTCGGTCTGGTCGGGTGATGCTGGAAAGGAGTGGTACGCCGGGAGGGGTTCGAACCCTCGACCATTCGATTAAAAGTCGAATGCTCTACCACTGAGCTACCGGCGCATAGTTTTGGCGCCCTGAGGCGTTGGCGCGGAAAATAGTCAGGATGGTTCCGGAGTCAACCAATATTGCGCCGGGACCGTCCAAGGCTGGGGATGGACCGCGCTAATTGATGGGTGCGCCGGCAAAGCTGGTGGGCGAGCAGGCGATTTCCATCTGTTCGAGGCGCTGGCAGAAATCGCGCGCTTCCGAAAGCTGGGCGATGGGACCGACGACGAGGCGCTGCTGATCGGCGCCATTGCCTTCGGTTACCAGCGGGGACATGTCGATGACGAGCGAACCCAGGCGCACTTCGAGATTGCGCCACTGGGCGGCCGCCTGTCCGGCGGCAAAGCTCGAGCCGACGGCGACTGCATAGCCGATCTGGGCGCCGGACGAGGCGCTGGGCACGGCGATGGGGGCGGGCAGGGGCTGCTGCAAGGGCGACTGGTAGACGACAACCGTGCCGCCATCGGCGGCGAATTGCTGGCCGCCATTGCCCGCGATCGAGGCCGTGGTGACGGAACGATCGACAGCGCCCTTGGCGGGGCGCATTTCGGCAAGGGCCGGCATGGCGACTTCCAGGGCGCCGACGCGGCGCACCACTTCATTGCCGGACTGTTCCTGCAGCGAAAAGCGGGCGGTGAGAATTTCGTTCTGACGGCGCAATTGCGTGGTTTCGGCCCGCAGCTCGGCAACCTGCTGGCGCAATTGAGCGAGCGAGGCCGCGTCGCTGCGCGGCGAATGCAGCGCATTGAGGGCAGAAGAGGGGACGAGGCCGCTCACATTGGCGCCCACGACAGCGATGCCGACGCAGACAAGTGCGGCTATTCCCCAGACCTTTACGTCGGATTGCCGAAACTGTTCTGAATGCTGCACCAATTGTCCATCCTCGATTGCCCAACGAATCAAGGGCACTACGCCCTATTAGAATGTGTCATTGGTTATCTATTCGCCAATGACAGACGCCATAAATTTGTGGCAATGGGCGGAGAAGAACTTGGCGAGCTGGAGTGGCCGCGATGACAGAACTGCTTTCCATCATTCTTGCTGCCGGCGAGGGCACGCGGATGAAGTCATCCCTGCCCAAGGTTCTGCATCATGTCGGCGGCCTGCCGGTGGTCAGCCATGTATTGCGCACGGCCAAGGCGGCGGGTTCGGCCATTGCCGTGGTCGTGGGGCCGAACCACGACGCCGTGGAAGAGGCAGTGGCGCGGTTCGAGGCGGATGCGCATATTTCAAGGCAGCTCGACCGCAAGGGCACGGCGCATGCCGTGCAGCAGGCGCGGGCGGCCTTCGAGGCGGCGACCGGGCATGTGCTGGTGCTGTTCGCGGATACCCCGCTCGTGACCACCGAAACGATCTCCGAGATCGTCCAGCGGCTCGATAGCGGCGCCGATATTGTGGTAGTCGGGTTCAGGCCGGACAATCCGACCGGCTATGGACGGCTGTTGACCGAAGGCGGACGAGTGCTTGCGATCCGCGAGCACAAGGACGCGACCGAGGAAGAGCGCAAGATCGGGCTGTGCAATTCCGGCATTATGGGTTTCCGGGGCGAAACGCTGCGCTCGGTGATCGACCGGATCGGCAACCAGAACGCCAAGGGCGAATATTATCTGACCGATGCGGTCGAGCTGGCGGCCGGCGATAACCGGCGCGTCGATTTCATCGAGGCCGATGCCGGCGAACTGGTCGGGGTCGACAATCGCGTCAAACTGGCAGAGGCCGAGGCGACGTTCCAGGACTTCAAGCGCCTCGAAGCGATGGAAAATGGCGTTACGCTGCGCGATCCCAAGAGTGTGTGGTTTTCGTGGGATACGGAAATCGGCCGCGACGTGACGATTTTCCCCAATGTGGTTTTCGGACCGGGCGTGAAAATCGCCGACAATGTCGAAATTCGCGCCTTTTGCGACATCGAGGACGCCGTGATCGGGGCGGGTTCGAGCATTGGGCCATTCGCGCGCATTCGCGGCGGCGCGGAACTGGGGCCCGATGTGCATCTGGGTAATTTCGTCGAGGTGAAAAAGTCGAAGATAGGCGCCGGGACGAAGGCGGGGCACTTGAGCTATCTTGGCGACGCCGAGATCGGCTCGAAGACCAATATCGGGGCGGGAACCATCACCTGCAACTATGACGGCGTTAACAAGGACAAGACCATTATCGGCGATAATGCCTTTATCGGCTCCAATGCTTCGCTGGTGGCGCCCGTAACGATCGGCAACGGCGCCTATACCGCTTCGGGCAGCGTGATTACGCAGGACGTGCCGGACGACGCGCTGGCCTTTGGCCGGGCGCGGCAGGAAACCAAGCCGGGCTATGCGCCCAAACTGCGCGAACTGGCGCTGGCGAAAAAGGCCGCGAAGCTGGCGGCCAAGGGGAAATAAGATGTGCGGCATTGTTGGAATTGTCGGTAACGAACCGGTTGCCGGTCGCCTGGTCGATGCGCTGAAGCGGCTCGAATATCGCGGCTATGACAGCGCGGGGGTCGCCACGCTCGAAGGCGGGTCGATTTCGCGGCGGCGGGCGGAGGGGAAGCTCGGGAACCTGGCGACCCGCCTCGGCATGGAGCCACTCGAGGGCAATATCGGCATCGGACACACGCGCTGGGCGACGCATGGCGCGCCGACCGAGCAGAATGCGCATCCGCATGCCACCGACCGCGTCGCCGTCGTCCATAACGGCATCATCGAGAATTTCCGCGAACTGCTCGCCGACCTGGCGCAGGACGGGTATGTGCCACAGACGCAGACGGACACAGAATCCGTGGCACTGTGGGTGACCCGCGAACTGGCCAATGGCGCCGATCCGGAACTGGCCGTGGCGCGGACGCTGAAGAAGCTCAAGGGCGCCTTTGCGCTGGCCTTTCTGTTCAAGGGTGAGAACGGCCTGCTCATCGCCGCGCGGCATGGCGCGCCGCTGGCCGTGGGCTATGGCGCGACGGAAATGTATCTCGGCTCCGACGCCATGGCGCTGGCGCCGTTTACCTCGCGGCTGACCTATCTCGAGGATGGCGACTGGGCGGTCATCACGCCGGCCGGCGTGACCATTCGCGATGGCAAGGACGCCATCGTGCAGCGCGAACAGATGCTGTCGCAGGCTTCGGCGCTGATGGTGGACAAGGGCAACCATCGCCATTTCATGGCCAAGGAAATCTACGAACAACCCGAAACCATTTCGCACACCCTCAGCCACTATGTGGACATGGGCGCGGAAAAGGTGGCGATCCGGGAAAGCCTGCCCTTCGATTTCGCCGATCTGTCGCGCCTGACCATGAGCGCCTGCGGCACGGCCTATTATGCCGGGGCCGTGGCAAAATACTGGTTCGAGCGCTATGCGCGGCTGCCCGTCGACATCGATGTAGCGAGCGAATTCCGCTATCGCGAGCCGCCGCTGGAAAAGAACGGGCTGTCGCTGTTCATTTCGCAATCGGGCGAGACCGCCGATACGCTGGCGGCTTTGCGCTATTGCGCGAGCCAGGGCCAGCATGTGGCGAGCCTGGTCAACACGGTGGAATCGACGATTGCGCGCGAATCCGGCGTGGTTTTCCCGATCCTTTGCGGCCCGGAAATCGGCGTTGCTTCGACCAAGGCGCTGACGGCGCAGCTGACGGCCTTGGCAAGCCTGGCGCTGGCGGCGGGACGAGCGCGCGGCGTCGTGAGTGCCGAGCAGGAAGCGGAACTGGTGCGGGCGCTGGTGGCGCTGCCATCGGCCGTGTCCGAGGCGCTGGGCGCGGAAGGGCAGATCATCGACATTTCCAAGCACCTGTCCAAGGCCAAGGACGTGCTCTATCTCGGGCGTGGGCCAATGTTCCCAATCGCCATGGAAGGCGCGCTAAAGCTCAAGGAAATCAGCTACATCCACGCCGAAGGTTATGCAGCAGGCGAACTGAAGCATGGGCCGATCGCGCTGGTGGACGAGGCCATGCCGGTGATCGTCGTGGCGCCGTCGGACGAGCTGGTCGACAAGACATTGAGCAATATGCAGGAAGTCGCGGCGCGGGGCGGGAAGATCATTCTGATTACCGATCCCGAGGGGGCCAAGACGGTTGGGCATGGTGTGGCGGATATTATCGAAATTCCGCATGTGCACCCGTTTGTCGCGCCGATCCTGGCGACCATTCCGGTGCAGTTGCTGGCCTATCATACGGCTGTGTTCATGGGCACGGACGTGGATCAGCCGAGGAATTTGGCGAAGTCGGTGACGGTGGAATAAAAGCCCTGAAGACCTCATGGTGAGCTTGTCTAACCATGAGGTCGGGCACAACCGAGCCTTTGTGCCACGACCTCGTCCTTCGACAGGCTCAGGATGAGGTCTACTTGGGGCGGTTTGGCTATCCCGCGCGGATCAGCGGGATCGCCAGGTCTTTCCTGAACAAATACAAGAGCGTACGCGCGGCTTCGCCTTCTTCACCGGTCAGGCCGGGATTGCGCTGCATCAGGGCCTTGGCATCGTCGTGGGCGAATTCCAGGAGATGACGGTGCACGTCGGGGACGGCGAGGCGGTAGCCGGGCATGCCGGATTGGCGGGTGCCCAGGATGTCGCCCTGGCCGCGCAGTTCGAGATCGCGTTCGGCGATTTCAAAACCGTCTTCGGTGGATTTTATCGTGTCGAGACGGGCCCTTGCGGTTTCGCTGAGGGGATCCTTGTAGAGCAGGAGGCAGGCCGAGCGTTGCGAGCCGCGACCGACGCGGCCGCGGAGCTGGTGGAGCTGGGCGAGGCCGAAGCGTTCGGCGTGTTCGATGATCATGATGGTGGCATTGGGGACGTCGACGCCGACTTCGATGACTGTCGTTGCGACCAGGAGCTTGATTTCATTGGCTTTGAAGCGCGCCATGACCTCCTGCTTGGCGGCGGCGGACATGCGGCCGTGGACGAGAGCGACCTGGGGGCCGAAGACTTTTTGGAGCTCCGCGAAGCGGTCTTCGGCGCTAACGACCTCAAGGTGCTCGCTTTCTTCCACCAGGGGGCAGACCCAATAGGCCTGGGCGCCTTCGTGCAATTTTGCCTGCAGACGCGCTATGACGCGATCGTAGTCGTTGATGGAAAGCACCGCTGTATCAATGGGTTGGCGTCCGCGGGGCTTTTCCCGGAGGACGCTGACGGCCATGTCGCCGAAGTGGGTGAGGACCAGCGTTCGGGGGATCGGCGTGGCAGTCATGACGAGGAGATCGGTGTGGCGGCCTTTTTCGGAGAGCGCGAGGCGCTGGTGGACGCCGAAGCGGTGCTGTTCGTCGACGACCGTGAGGCCCAAGTTGTTGAATTCAATACCGGATTGGAAAAGGGCGTGGGTGCCGACGGCGATGGTGGTGGCGCCGTTCGCGAGGCCGGCGAGGATGGCGCGGCGCTCGGCGGCGGGCATCTTGCCGGTGAGGAGGGCGCAGCCGAGGCCGGCGGCGTCGCAGATGGGCTTTATGGTCTTAAAGTGTTGCGAAGCAAGGAGTTCTGTCGGCGCCATGAGGGCCGACTGGGCGCCGCTTTCGGCCATGGCGGCCATGGCCATGAGCGCGACGACGGTTTTGCCGGAGCCGACATCGCCCTGCAAAAGGCGGGACATGCGCTCGGGGGCCGCCAGGTCGGCGCGGATTTCCTCAAGCGCCTGATTTTGTCCTTCGGTGAGCTTGAACGGCAGCGCATTTGCGACCTTTGAAGTCACCCGGCCATTAAACGTGCGCGCGACGCCGCGCTCGGAGACCATGGAGGAACGGAGCAATTGCAGCGTGATCTGGCCGGCCAGATATTCGTCATAGGCGAGGCGTTGGCGGGCAGGGGCCCAGAGTTCGGCTTCGCCCGGATTTTCGGGCAGGTGAACGCTGTGCATGGCCTCGGTGAAGGTGGGCCACTTGCGCTGGGAGATGGTTGCCGCGTCGATCCATTCGGGGAGAACGGGGATAGATTCGACGGCCTGGCGGACGAGCTTGCCGAGCGCCTTGGAGCTGAGGCCGTTGGTCAGGGGATAGACGGGCTCGACCAGCGGCAGGGTGGCGAATTTGTCCGGCTCGACGATGTAGTCGGGATGGGTGATCTGCTTTTCGCCGTTGAAGAAGTCAATCTTGCCCGAGACGTAGCGCTCCTCGCCGACGGGCAGGGCCTTTTCGACCCAGCCGCCCTGGGCGCGGAAGAAGACGAGGCTGATGTCGCCGGTTTCGTCGTGAGCGAAGACGCGATGCGGGATGTGCTCGCGGCCGCGCGGCGGGGGCTGGTGGCGGTCGATGTGGAGTTTGAGCGTGACGATCTGGTTGAGATAGGCCTCGGCAATGCCGACCTGGCGGCGTCGATCCACCGTGCCGGAGGGCATGTGCATGAGAATGTCGAGGACAATGGCTTCCTGCCCTTCGGGCGCGCCGAAAAAGCGCGTGAGCAGGGCCGCGAGCTTGTCGCCCACGCCCTTGATGGCGTGAAGCGAACGGAAGAGGGGCTGGAGGGTTTCGGGACGCGACACGGGTGATTCTCCTGCGCGCGAGAGTGGCACAAAAGAACAGGAGGAGAACACCCTCAACGGACCTCATCCCGAGCTTGCCGAAGGGTTCTGACTGGCTGCAATCGCTCCGGTGGAGCGATGCCCGGAGCGCTACGCGCGCCGGGCTATGGTCGTGGCAGAGCTTTGTGAGACCGACCTCGTGGTTCGACAAGCTCACCATGAGGTCTTCAAGCAATGGGCGTTCGGCAACTCTCGGTCCTCCTCACTCCCACAGGGGGGCCGGTGGGTGGGTGACAAGGCGGCGCAACCCGCGTAAGAGACATGTCCAAATCGGGAACAAATTTTTGGATCATGGGTGTCGAAATGACGGCCGGTGAGGACATTGCTATTCGCCGCAAGCGGTTGCGCTATCGCGCCTGGCACCGGGGGACCAAGGAGATGGACCTGGTACTGGGGCCGTTTTGCGATGCCAATATCGAGGGATTCGATGCGCCTGCGCTCGATCGGCTCGAAGCGTTGATGAATGAGGAAGATCCGCCATTGCTCAAATGGGTGATGCGGCAGGAAGAGCCCCCGGCGCATGTCGACCGGGCTTTTCTCGATCTGGTCGTGGCCGATCATCAGGCGCGGATCGAAAAATGAATGAAATGACCGGGCTGCCGGCGATCCGGACGATTTCCAATGTGCCCGACGGCATGCAGCCCATGGCGCTGGCGCGGCTGATCGAGCAGCGTTTGAAGGATGCGCCCGATGATGCGGCGAGCCTGGTTTTCGTGGCGCGCGATGGGCGGCGGATGCAGCGCATGGCCGAGGTGCTCGGCGCGATGCTGCCGGGGCATACGATCCTGACGCTGCCGGCCTGGGATTGTCTGCCCTATGATCGCGTCTCGCCCAATAACGTAACCATTGCGGCACGGATGAATACGCTGGCGGCGCTGACCAGCGGGGCCAAGGGCGCCGTGGTGCTGACGGCGGTCAATGCGCTGATCCAGAAGCTGCCGCCGCGCGATATGGTTGAAACCATGTCGTTTTCGGCGGCCATCGGGCGGGTG
>DATMSG010000033.1:0-7713 GCA_035565515.1 Devosia sp. | reverse complement strand
TCGAGCGCGCCGGCGGCCCCCAGAAGATGGCCGGTGGCCGATTTGGTGGAGGAGATGGACAGGTCCTTGCCGCGGCCGGTGAAGACGGCGGCGAGGGCGGCGATTTCGGCCTGGTCGCCGACGGCCGTCGAGGTGGCGTGGGCATTGACATAGCCGATCTGGGTCTGGTCTAGGCCGGCCATGGAGAGGGCATTGCGGATGGCGACCTGGGCCCCGGCGCCATCGGGCGCGCCAGCGGTCAGGTGATAGGCATCGGCCGAGGTGCCGTAGCCGGCCAGCACGGCGAGAGGCCTGGCGCCACGGGCGCGGGCATGGCTCAGTTTTTCGATGACGATCGTGGCGGCGCCTTCGGAGAGGACAAAGCCGTCATGACCCCTATCGAAGGGGCGCGAGGCCTTGGCCGGGTTTTCGGCATGGGAGGGGGAGAGGGCGCGGGAGGCGCCGAAGCCGCCGAGGGAAATGGGATCGACCGAGCCTTCGGCGCCACCGACGACGGCGACTTCCGCTTCGCCGGTCATGATCAGCCGCATGCCATCGCCGATGGCCTGGGCCGAGGCGGCGCAGGCGGTGACCGGGGTGCCGATGGGGCCGCGGAAACCATGGATGATGGAGAGCCAGCCAGCGGCAAGATTGGCCAGGAACGAGGGCACGGTGAAAGGCGACAGGCGGCGCGGGCCCTTGGTATTGATGGTTTCGACGGCGCGGGCCATGACCGGGGAACCGCCGACGCCCGAACCGATAATGGTGGCAGTTGCCGCCTGATCCTGGGGCGTTTCGGGGTGCCAATTGGCCTGGTCGAGGGCCTCGGCGGTGGCGGCGATGGAATATTGGATGAACAGGTCCATCTTCTTGATGTCCTTGCCATCGATATGCTCGGCGGGGTCGAACCCGGCCTCGTCATTGGCTTTCGAGGGGACGAGGCCGGCAATGTGGGCGACGAAATCGGTGGTGTCGAACCGGTCATTGCGGACAATGCCGCTGCGGCCGGCCAGGAGACGCTGCCAATTGGTTTCCACGCCAACGCCGAGCGGGCTCACTACGCCCATGCCGGTGACGACGATGGGGTCATTGGGGTCGGGGCGCAGCATGAATTTATCTCCTGTGTATATGCACGATGTGGGGTGCAATTGGGGCGAATTGAGGGTGGGGCCTAGAGTTTGGCGAGATGGCGGAGGCCGGTCAGCGTCGTCTGGAAATCGGGATCGGCCAGCATGTTGCGCAGCTCTGCCTGCGCTTCTTTCCAGATGGGAAGGGCGGCATCGAAGGTCTTGCGGCCTTCGGGGGTGAGGGCGATGCGGCGCGTTCTGGCAAGCGCGCCCGGGCCGGTCGAGAGCAGTTTGCGGCGTTCCAATACCGCGAGATTTCTGGAAAGGGTCGTGCGGTCCACGGCAAGGAAATTTGCCATTTCCGTGATCGAGGCGGCGGAATTAGCATGGAGGGCGCCGAGGATGTTGAACTGGGCCGCAGTGATGCCGAAGACGCGCAATTGGCGGTCGGCGCGACGGGTCAGTGCCCGCGCCGCCTTGCGCGTGTTCATGATCAGACAATCGTCGAGCCGGTACTCCATCGCGTGTTGAGATAGGCCGTGCATATGCACATGTCAAATTTCGGCGGCGGAGATGGGGCCGGAGCGAGCAATGCCCCCTTGCGGCGTGGCGGGGCAAATAATGCCTGCAATTGCGCTGCCAGTGGATTGAGTTTGCGTCGCTTTGGTGATTTTGTCGGAATATGTTTCGAGACCGCGTCTATTGTCAGCACGGCCTTTCAGAGGCGGCTTGCTGATGTTTACCTATATTCTCAATCGCCTGGGCATGATGCTCGTGACGCTTTGGGCGATCGTGACGCTGACGTTTTTTCTCATGCATGCGGTGCCGGGCGGGCCCTTCGTTTCCGAGCGCATGCTGGCGCCTGAAATCGCGGCGGCGCTCAATGCCAAATATGGGCTCGATCAGCCGATCTGGCAGCAATATCTCAATTATCTCGGGCGGATCCTGACCTTCGATCTCGGGCCCTCGTTCAAGTATCCGGGTGTGTCGATCAATTCGATGATCGCGGCGGGATTGCCGGTGACGCTGCAGACGGGGCTTTTGGCGGTGATCTGCGTCGTGGCGCTCGGCGTGCCGCTGGGGGTGATCGCAGCGCTCAATCGCAATCGCTGGCCGGATACGACGGTGATGTTTATCGCAACGCTCGGCGTCGCCATTCCGAGCTATGTGATCGGGACGGTTTCCATCTACTTTTTTGCGCTGCGCCTGGGGTGGGTGCCGACCTTCGGGCTCGACGATTGGCGGGGTTATTTCCTGCCGGTCTTTGCGCTGTCGGGGTTCTGGATTTCCTTCGTGTCGCGGCTGACGCGCTCGTCGCTGCTCGAAACGCTGGAGCAGGATTATATGGTGACGGCGCGCGCCAAGGGACTGCGAAAAGGGCAAATCCTTTTCAAGCATGGATTGCGCAATTCGCTGTTGCCGGTGGTGACGGTTTTGGGACCGGTGGTGGCGAACCTGATTACCGGGTCCTTCGTCATCGAGCAAATCTTTGCGCTGCCGGGGATCGGGCGGCAATTCGTGCTCTCGATCACCAATCGCGATTATACCGCGATTATGGGGATCACCATTTTCTACGCTGCGATCCTGATGGTGATGATCCTGATCGTTGACCTCCTTTATGTGTGGCTCGACCCGCGCATCAAACTGACCAAGGCCCAGGCATGACCGATATTTCACCGGAAATGTGGGCCAAGGTGCCGGCGGCGGAAAAGGCGGCGCCCATTCCGCCGCCCGCGCCGACCTATGGGCAGGAAGTGCGGCGGCGGCTCTGGGCCAACAAGCCGGCCGTGGTCAGCATCGTCTTCATTGTTCTCCTTGTGATCGCGGCGTTCTTTGGGCCGTATTTTTCGCCGCATACCTATTTCAAGCAGGACTTGAAGCTGGCGAATATTCCGCCGTTCTTCGAGACCTATGCTGTGACGGATGGGGCCGGGGAGGTGACGCGGTTTTTCCTCAATGCATCCAATTTCAACCTCTATGAGGTGGATGCGGACGGGAACATGCTCGGGCTCCTGCGCGGCGGGCGCAAGGACATCATCAAGAAGAGCCAGCCCTATGAATTCGGCGACCAGGTGCTGGTGCTTGATTATTCCAAGCTGCCGGTGCGGCTGCTGCTCGAAGATGGCAGTGAGGTCAGGCCGAGCGGATGGAGCTGGAACAAGACCTATCTTTTCGGCACCGATCAATTGGGCCGCGACATTCTGGTGCGCCAGCTCTATGGGGCGCAAATCTCGCTGACCGTGGCCTTTGTCGCGACGCTCGTCAATTTTTTCATTGGCGTGTTTTATGGCGGGATCGCGGGCTATATGGGGGGGCGGGTTGATGCGGTGATGATGCGGCTTGTCGAAATCATTTCGACCATTCCGCTGACGCTTTATGTCGTGCTGCTGATGGTGGTGTTCGACTCGGGGCTTTTGTCCATCATCGTTGCCATCGGCTCGGTGTTCTGGGTGGATATGGCGCGGATCGTGCGCGGACAAATCCTGAGTTTGAAGAGCCAGGATTATGTGGCGGCGGCCCGGACCATGGGGGCCTCGCCGGCGCGCATTTTGACCCGGCACCTGCTGCCCAATTCCATCGGGCCGATCATTGTTACGCTGACCATGCTGATCCCCTCGGCCATCTTCATCGAGAGTTTCATGAGTTTTATCGGGCTTGGGGTGACGCCGCCGCTCGCCAGCTGGGGCTCGCTGACCTCGGAGGCGGTGGAGACGTTGCGGGCCTATCCGCATCAGCTGTTTTTTCCGGCGGCGGCGATTTCGCTGACCATGTTCGCCTTCAACTTTTTGGGCGATGGGCTGCGCGATGCGCTCGATCCGAGGGTTGGGCGATGAGTGGGCCAATTCTGTCGGTAAAGGATTTGACGACCTCATTCTTCACGCGGCGCGGCGAAGTGCAGGCGGTGCGCGGCGTCAGTTTCGACGTGCATGAGGGCGAGATGCTGGGCCTCGTGGGAGAGAGCGGCTCGGGGAAATCGATCACCTGCATGTCGGTGCTGCGGCTTCTCAAGGCCGGCGGAACGATCAAGGCCGGCTCGGCGACCTTTGAGGGGACCGATATTCTCTCGCTCGACGAAGAGGCTTTGTCGGACCTGCGGGGCAAGCGGATCGGGGTGATCTTTCAGGACCCGATGACTTCGCTCAACCCCACTTTGACGGTGGGCGAACAGGTGATGGAGGCCGTAAGGCGGCATCGCAAGGCGAGTGCGGCGGAGGCGCGGGCGCGGGCGGTGGAGCTGTTCGAACTGGTGCGGATTCCTTCGGCAGCCAAGCGCCTCGATTCCTATCCGCATGAATTTTCCGGTGGCATGCGGCAGCGGGTGATGATCGCCATGGCGCTGGCCTGTGATCCGAAACTGCTGATTGCCGATGAGCCGACGACGGCGCTGGACGTGACCATTCAGCGGCAAATCCTGGCGCTGCTGAAGGATTTGCAGCGCCGGCTGGGCATGTCGGTGATTTTTATTACGCACGATCTCGGCGTTATTGCCGAGGTGACCGACCGGGTACTGGTGCTTTATGGCGGGCTGGTCATGGAGACGGCGCCGGTGCGGCAACTTTTTGCGCGGCCGGCGCATCCCTATACGGTAGGGCTCCTGGGGGCGGTGCCGGATTTGCGGGATGATACGCATCGGCGGCTGACGCCGATCCCGGGGAGTCCGCCGAATATGCTGGCGCCGCCGCCGGGTTGTCCCTTTGCCCCGCGCTGTCCGCATGCCATGGCGCAATGCATGGCCGAATTGCCGCCGCTCTTTGGGGGCACGCACCAGTCGCGGTGCTGGTTGCAGCATCCGGAGGCGCCCAAGGTGGACGCAGTGCATGAGGTGACGGCATGACCCAGCCTCTGTTGCAATTGCGGGATCTGCACAAGCACTTCCGGTTGCCTGCCGCGCCGTTTGCGCCGAAGCCTGTTTTGAAGGCCGTGGATGGGGTCGATCTGACCCTCATGAAGGGCGAGACGCTGGGGCTGGTGGGGGAATCCGGCTGCGGAAAATCGACGCTGGCGCGCACCGTCATTCGCCTCCATGAGCCGACTTCGGGCAGCATTGTCTTTGATGGGCAGGAAGTCGGGAAGGCGCCGGAGGGGCTGCTGGGCAGTTTCCGGCGGCGGGTGCAGATGATCTTTCAGGATCCCTATGCCTCGCTCAATCCGCGCATGAGTGTGGGCGACCTGATTGCCGAGCCGCTGGAAATCGTGGGGATCGGCACTCCGGCGGAGCGGCGCAAGAAGGTCGCGGGGTTGCTTGATCGCGTGGGCCTACCGAGCGACTCGGCGCAGCGTTTTGCGCATGAATTTTCGGGCGGGCAGAGGCAGCGGATCGGGATTGCGCGGGCGATTGCGCTCGAGCCTGATCTTGTCATCTGCGACGAGCCGATTTCGGCGCTCGATGTGTCGGTGCAGGCGCAGGTGGTCAATATGCTGGAGGACCTGCAGGCCGATCTGGGGCTGACCTATTTGTTCATCACCCATGACCTCTCCATGGTCCGGCATATCTCGGACCGGATCGGAGTGATGTATCTTGGCAAAATCGTCGAGCTGGCGACCAGTGCTGATCTCTATCATCGGCCTTCGCACCCCTATACGCGGGCGCTGCTCTCGGCCATTCCGGTGCCGGACCCGGAAGCGGCGCGGGCGGCCGAGCCGATGCAGGGGGAAATTCCGAGTCCCATCGACATTCCATCCGGCTGTCGTTTTCGCACGCGCTGTCCGCTCGCCACCGAGCTTTGCGCAAAAGTGGAGCCGGAGCTGACCGATATTGGTGGGGGGCATCTGGCCGCCTGTCACTTCGCCGGGGAACTGGCGCAACAAGCAAACGGGGTAAGGGCCCCGCAATAGGAGAGAGTGCAATGAAGAGACTGGTTCTGCCGCTCATAACCGCGGCGCTGCTGGCTTCGGCTGGCTCGGCTTTTGCCGCCGGCGAACTGACCTATGTGGTCAACAATGAAAGCGCCAAATACGATCCCGGCACCACGGCCGAGACCTTTGCCTCCCCGATCATCGGCAACACGTTTGAAGGCCTGGTGCGCCTGAGCCCCGAGGGCGAAGTGGTGCCGGCTTTGGCCGAAAGCTGGGATATTTCCGAGGATGGCCTGACCTATACGTTCCATCTGCGCGACGCGAAGTGGTCGGATGGCGAGCCGGTCAAGGCGTCGGACTTCGTCTATGCCTGGAAGCGCGTGCTTGATCCGGCGACCGGCGCGATGAATTCGCAGATGCTCTATCACATCGTCGGGGCGGAAGAGGCTTTTGGCGGTGGGGATGCCTCGGCAATTGCCGTTTCGGCACCGGATGACAAGACGCTGACATTCACGCTCAAGCAGCGCGTGCCCTATATGCTGCAGCTCCTCAACTACCCGACCTTTTATCCGGTGCGCGAGGATGTGGTTTCGGCCGATCCCGAAGGCTGGACGCGTAATCCCGCGACCTTTATCGGCACCGGTCCCTTCCGCGTAACGGCGTTCAACCAGGGCGAGTCGGTCGTTTTCGAGAAGAACCCGAATTATTATGACGCCGATGCGGTCAGCCTCGACAAGCTGACTTTCAGGCTGATCCCCGATCCGGCGACGGCGCTGGCGGCTTTTGAAGCCGGTGACGTCGACGGCATCGAGGCCGTGCCGGCGCCGGAAATTCCGCGCCTTTCGGTGGAGTCGCCCGGCTTCATGATCGTCCCGGCGCTGGGCACGACCTATGGCTTCTTCAATCCGCACCAGGCGCCGCTCGATAACCTGCATGTGCGCAAGGCGCTCTCCATGGCGATCGATCGCTCGGAAATCATCGAATTCGTGCTGCAATCGGCCGACACGCCCGCGCTGGGCCTCGTGCCGCCGGGCATGAGCCTTGCCGGCGAAGATTTTACCGAGGGCCGCGATACGTTTGGCCTGTCGGAAACGGCCGACGTGGAGGGGGCTCAGGCGGAACTGGCCGAAGCCGGTTATCCCAATGGCGAAGGCTTCCCCAAAACCGTCTATATGACCTATTCCTCCCCGCCGATCGAGAAACTGCTCGAAGCCATTCAGCAGATGTGGAAGGAAAATCTCAATATCGACGTCGATATCCAGGCCACCGAATGGCAGGTCTTCTATCCCGAAGTGCAGAAGGTCGAATATCAGATCGCGCAGATGGGCTGGGGCGCCGATTATCCGCACCCGATGACTTTCCTCGACAATTTCGTCACCGGCAGCGCCAACAATCTCGCCAACTGGTCGAACCCCGACTATGACGCGGCCATCGAAGCGGCCAAGGCTGCCAGCGACGAAGCCACTTCGCGCGACGAAATGCGCAAGGCCGAGGCGATCCTGATGAACGATCACGTCATCCTGCCGCAATATCATCGCTACAATTACATGATGATGAGCCCGAAAGTGACCGGCTTCTGGCGGTCGCCGCTCAACGTGCCTTATTTCCGCGACGCTCAGATCGCAGAATAATCCAATCGCTCCCGCCGGGTGACCGGCGGGAGTGCTCTTTTCATATCTGGACGAATATCTTGACCATTCCCGTCATTCTCGAAACCGAACTCGGCAATTTCACCATCGCGGTGGACGACAAGAACGCACCGATTACCGCGGCCAATTTCCTCGCCTATGTCGATGGGGGCCATCTCAACGATGCGACGGCCTATCGCATCGTGACCGACACCAACGAGCCGGCAAAGCCGGTCAAGATC
>DATMSG010000032.1:0-3601 GCA_035565515.1 Devosia sp. | reverse complement strand
GGCGCTGGACGTGGCCCGCGATGCGACCGCGCAGATTCTCGGCAAAGAGTTTTCCGCCGATGATTTTTGCGGTCATGCTGGCCTCGTTTTCTTTGGGATTTAGAGGCGCGGGAAGGTGTTCCCGCGTTTGCGCTTGGACATAAGGGATGCGGGATGATCCGTCCATTGGTTTGGTGGAAGGATCGGGGCTACGGCATCGCTCAGGCGATGGCCGTGATCTCAAGTTCCTGGGTGCCGAGGGAGACGAGGTCGCCGATGCTTTTGCCGAGGAGCGCCTGGGCGATTGGGGAGGCGTGGGAGATGGTGCCGGATTTGGGGTCGGCTTCGTCTTCGCCGACGATGCGGTAGGTCTGGGTGCGGCCATCGTCGCGGGTGAAGGTGACGGTCAGGCCGAAGGCGACGGTTTCGGCGCTGGAGGGGGGCGGCACCAATTGAGCGGTGCGCAGGCGCTCGGAGAAATAGCGCAGATCGCGGAGGGGGACGGCGGACAGGCGGCGACGCTCGTTAATGTCTTCATGGGCCTGGGCGGCTTCGAAGGCAGTGCGGGCGGACTCCACCTGGGCCTCGAGCGCCTTGAGGCCGGCTGCGGTGACGAGATTGAGGCCGGGCGGAATGGGGCGATCGGGGAGGACGGATTCCGAGGCGGTTTCGGCACTGTCTTCCTTGGTGAAGGCTACGCTCAAAAGGGGCTCCGTCGGTTTGGGCACGAGGGAGGGTGCCACGCCCCCGCAGTTCGAGGCTGCGCCGCGCTTCGCACCTCACTGTGGGCGCTACTAAGCCTCAGAGGCTCGTGAACCATGTGAGGTCTAGCGGTGTGGTGAAGGAAAGAAAAGACCGTCCGGCATCTCTGCCGGACGGCCTTGGGGGACATGATCCGCCGCGCTGTTGAGGGCTTGGGGGACAAGCGGCCAACCACATCCTGCTCACCGGTTTGCATGGGTCGTTTGCCGTGCCGATGAACTGGGTGAAAAGATGGTGGGTAATTGCGGCAATAAAAGTACGGCTCACCGAAGTGTGAAGTCTGCAACGGGGGCGGCAGGTCCGTTGAGAAGGTGTCATCCCGTCCCTATAGTGAGGGGTCAAACCGGCGCGATTCCAACGCGCCCACGGCCAATGGCCGGCAGATGAGGATGGTTCATGACGACGATTAGCCCGCCGCGCCTCGAAACCCAGAGCTTTACCGATCCCGAGGCCGCCTGGGAGCATATCGCCCATATCTACCACCGGAACTGCGACTTTATCCGCGCCCAATTGGCGAGCCTGACGCGGGGGGAAATTCCGCAGGGGCGGGTGCGGGCCTGCTATCCGCAGGTGGAGGTGCGCTCGACGAGCTATTCCAAGCACGAAAGCACCCTACCCTATGGCTATCTGCATACGCCCGGCATTTACCGGACGACAGTGACGGCGCCGGAACTGTTCAAGACCTATTTCCAGGAACAGTTCACCGTGCTGCTCCACAATCATGGCGGCACGATCGATGTGGGCGAGAGCGATACGCCGATCCCGCTGCATTTTGCGCTGCCGCCGCACGAGCATGTGGATGGGGCGGCGCTCAATGCCCTGAACATCCCGCTGCGCGACGTGTTCGACGCGCCGGACCTGGCCAATACGGATGATGAAATTGCCAATGGCACCTATGTGCCGCCGCGGGGCGGGCCCTACCCGCTTTCGGCCTTTACGGCACCGCGCGTCGATTATTCGCTGTTCCGGCTGGCGCATTATACCGGCACGGCGGCCGAGCATTTCCAGAACTTCGTGATCTTTACCAATTACCAGTTCTATATCGACGAATTCTGCCGGGTGGCGAAGGCGTGGATGGCCGAGGGGCACGGGCATTATCAGCGCTTTATCGAACCGGGGAACGTGTTTACCGACAATGCTCTGACCGGGGGCGCGGTGACCGGATCGCCGCCGCCGCGGGCGCCGCAAATGCCGGCCTACCATCTGGTGGGCGATCGCGGGCGCGGCATTACCATGGTCAATATCGGCGTCGGGCCGGCCAATGCGAAGACGATTACCGACCATATCGCGGTGCTGCGGCCGCATGCCTGGATCATGCTGGGGCATTGCGCGGGGCTGCGGAATAGCCAGGAGCTGGGGGACTATGTGCTGGCGCATGCCTATGTGCGCGAGGACCATGTGCTCGATGCCGACCTGCCGCTGACCGTGCCGGTGCCGGCGCTGGCCGAGGTGCAGGTGGCGCTGGAACAGGCGGTTGAGGAGATCACCCAGACCGAGGGGATCGAGACCAAGAAGATCATGCGCACCGGAACGGTGGCGACGTTTGACAACCGCAATTGGGAATTGCGGGACCAGACGGAGATCGTGCGGCAATTGAGCCAGTCGAGGGCGGTGGCGCTCGACATGGAGAGCGCAACGATCGCGGCGAACGGGTTCCGGTTCCGCGTGCCCTATGGGACGCTGCTTTGCGTTTCGGACAAGCCGCTGCATGGGGAATTGAAACTGCCGGGCATGGCCTCGGATTTTTATCGCACGCAGGTCAATCGGCATTTGCAGATCGGGCTCAGGGCGATGGAAATCCTGCGCGACCAGCCGGCGGAACGGTTGCATTCGCGCAAGCTGCGGAGCTTTGCGGAGACGGCGTTTCAGTAGACTTAGGCCTCATCCTGAGGTGCCCGCCCAAGGCGGGCCTCGAAGGGCGAGGTCGTGCCCGGATGTTTCGTGCCACGCCCACGTGGTTCGAGGCTGCGCCAGGCTTCGCACCTCACCATGAGGGCTACTGGTATTGTCGATGGTGACTAGAGAAAAGGGCCGGTCGTTTGACCGGCCCTTTTGTTTAGTGGCGTTCGAGCAGGGATTTCCAGATGATGGCACCGAGCGCAGCCCCGGCGAGGGGCGCGAGGATGAAGAGCCAGACCTGACCGAGGGCGCCGTTTTGCGCGAAGATGGCGGCGGCGATGGAGCGGGCGGGATTGACCGAGGTATTGCTGACCGGGATCGAGATCAGGTGGATCAGGGTCAGGCCCAGGCCAATGGCGAGAGGGCCGAAGCCGACGGGCGCATTGCCATGGGTCGAGCCCAGGATGATGATCAGGAAGAAGGCGGTGAGCACGACTTCGGCGATCAGTACGGAGACGAGGCCATAACCGTGGGGCGAGAGGGCATCGTAGCCATTGGAGGCGAAACCACCGGCGACAAAGCCGGCCGTGCCTGAGGCGATGACGAACAGCACCGCGGCGCCGAGGACGCCGCCGACCAGCTGGGCGACCCAATAGGGCAACAGGTCCTTGTATTGAAAGCGGCCGGCAATGGCGAGGCCGAGAGACACGGCAGGATTGAAGTGGCCGCCGGAAATGTGGCCCACGGCATAGGCCATGGTCAGCACCGTAAGGCCGAAGGCCAAGGCGACACCGGCGTAGCCGATGCCCAGTTCGGGAATGCCGGCGGCAAGAACGGCGGAGCCGCAGCCGCCGAATACTAGCCAGAACGTACCGAATGCTTCGGCCGAAAGACGCTTTATCATACCCAAAGACTCCCCAAGTGCAGATGATTCTACACTCGGCATATTATGCCTGGTTTCTGGGCAGTACATCCAAATAGAAAGGGCGGGCTTACTGCCCGCCCCTTCCGAATTCGACGA
>DATMSG010000031.1:0-35274 GCA_035565515.1 Devosia sp. | reverse complement strand
ACGGAAACCAGTGTCGAGGGCACTCCGGCTGCCGGTGGCAGCGAGACGCAGGCTCCCGCCGCGACGCCAGCAACGACGCATTGAGGCCGGTACGGTTTCGGTCAATTGCCCAAGCCGCGCCACAAGCGCGGCTTTTTTCTTGAGAAAGCCAGCTCCCATGTTGCTTTTGCACCTAACCGATGTCGATGAGGAAAGCTGGGCCGCTTCCTTCCGCGAGGCCCTCGCCCCCTATCCGGTCGTGCGGCGTGGCGACGATTTCGATCCCGCCGATGTACGCTACATCTTCGTCTGGAAGCCGCAGCCGGATGCCTTCGACGGGCTGACCGGGCTCGAGGTCATCCTTTCCCTCGGGGCGGGCGTCGATGCCTTGCTGCGGCACCCCAACCTGCCTGACGTGCCCGTGGTGCGCTTCGTCGACGAGGACCTCAGCCAGCGCATGAGCGATTATGTGGTTGCCCATGTCACCATGCACCACCGGCAATATACGCGCTTCCATCGGGATCAGCAGGCACGCCGCTGGAGCCAGTATTATCCACCCGCGGCCAGCCAAACCACGGTGGGCATCATGGGCATGGGCGTTTTGGGACAGGATGCAGCGCGGCGCCTCCGGCCACTGGGCTTTGCCTTGAGAAGCTGGAGCCGGACACCCAAGGCGGTCGAGGGCGTCGAGTGCTTTGCGGGCGACGAGCAGTTTGTGCCCTTTCTTAACGGCACCGATATTCTGGTCAATCTCCTGCCCCTGACGCCGGACACGGCCGGCATTCTCAATACCGATACATTTTCGAAATTGCGGCGCGGCAATTTTGCCGGCGGGCCGGTGATCATCAATGCGGCGCGCGGCGGGCACCAGCGCGAGGCCGATATCGTTTCGGCACTGACCGACGGAACGCTCGGCGCGGCCAGTCTCGACGTCTTCGAGGTCGAACCCCTGCCGCAGAGCAGTCCTCTCTGGGACATCGAGAACTGCTATATCACTCCCCATATCGCGGCGATTTCCGACGAGAAGAGCGGCGTGCGCTATTTTACCGGGATCGTCAGAGATCATCTGGCCGGCAAGCCCCTGGTCAACGTGGTCGATCGGCAGCGGGGCTATTGACGCAAATTTCACTGGCCAGCGGCGAAAATCCCCCTAAATCTTATTGTCCACGCGATGAGTCACAGGGACCGCATGACCGATAGTGCACCGGCAGTCAAACTCAGCTTCTACGACCGCCTGAAGCTGGCCACCAAACATCGCCTGGCCGAGCCGATCCTGGCGCTGTTGTGCTTTCTCGAAGCCATGATCATTCCGGTCTTCCCCGAAATCATGCTGGCCCCGATGATCATCGCGGACCGCATGCGGGCATGGCGCCTGGCCGCGATCTGCACTCTGGCATCGGTGACCGGCGGCCTTGCGGGCTATGCGATCGGCTACTTCCTGTTCGATTCGGTGGGCAGGGGCATCATCGAATTCTATGGCGCCGCCAATGGCTTTGAATCGCTGCGCCAGAGTTTTAACGACAATGGCCCACTGATGATCCTGATCGGCGCGCTCTCGCCCATTCCCTATAAGGTGATCACCATCACCTCGGGCGTGGCCGGGCTCGATATCTGGACCTTCGTGATCTACAGCATTATCGGACGGGCGCTCAGATATTTCGTTCCCTGCGGGCTCTTCTACTTCTTCGGGCCCGTGGCCGGCGAATTCATCGAGAAGCACAAGAAGCTTGCGGGCTGGGGCATGATCGTCCTGGCGGTCGTCGGCTTTGCCATGGCGCCGCTCCTCTTTCCCAAGAGCGATGCCAGCATCGACCTGACGCCCAACCATGCCGAAATCCAGGACGCCAATCCGGAAGGATGACCCTAGAGGTCGAGCACCCAATATTGCCCATTGAGATCGGCGCCAAAGGACCGGTGCCGCTCTTCCCGGGCAAGCACAAAGCCGGCCTTTTGGTAGATCGAGCGGGCGGAGGCGAGGCTATCCTGCGTCCAGAGCATCATGCGCTTATAGCCTGAAGCCCTTGCAAAGCTGATCGCTTCGGCAACCAGCCGGCCACCGACGCCGCGACCGCGGAACATGGGTTCGACATAGAGCATGCGCAATTGGGCCGTGCCCGCTTCGCCATCCGTCGAGGGCAGGACGAAGACCGAGCCGGCCACTTCGCCCTCCAGCTCGGCCACCCAGATCTGCTTTGCAGGCGTGCCGGAGGCGGCTTCATATTCGGCATAGATGCGGGTGATGAGCGTTTCGAATTCGCCGTTCCAGCCCTGTTCGAGATGATAGAGCAGACCCTGGCGATGGATCAGCCAGCCGATCTCGCCGATGCGGGGCGCTCGCAAAACGAGGGTCGTGTCCTCCGGCTCGCCCAGAATGGCCGAAATCCGCCGCATCGAGCCGACGAGATCGCGGCGCTGGAACTCGTCGAGCGGATCGAGCAGGGTTTCGGCCGCGGCGGCATCGCTCATGGCGTTGAGGCGGTCGGCGACCGCCCTGCCCTCGGGCGTCAGCCCTACGGGCGTCGCGCGGCCGTCGCTGCTGCGCGGCAGGGTGGCGATAAGGCCCTGATCGATCAGCCGCGCCATGAGCCGGCTCATCTGGCCGCGGTCCATGCCCAGAGTTGCGGCGACCTGGGCGCCGGTCGTGACCCCGTCCTTGCTCAGTTCATAAATGACCCGCGCCTCGGACAGGGAATGCATGGTTTTATGCATGCCCTCGTCGAGAAGACCGATGATCCGCGTGTAAAAACGATTGAAGGCACGAACTTGGGCGATATCGGCTGGATCGGCCATGGCGGACTCCTAGTTGCTTGATGTTTTCAAGCAACTAGTTGTCTAAGTCAACTATATTTTCATCCGCCGAAACGCCCGCGAATGGCGGAAAACAGCGCGCGAATCCCCTGATCGGTAGCGCCGACGGGACGGCCCGGACGGGCCTCGGGCGCCCAGGCGAGAATGTCGAGATGCACCCAGGCCTTGGCCTTGCTGACAAAGCGGCGCAGGAAAAGTGCGGCAATGACCGAGCCGGCATAGCCGCCCGCACCGGTATTGTTGATATCGGCGATTTTCGAAGACAGCTGGCCATCATAGCCAGACCAGAGCGGCATGGGCCAGAAGGGGTCTTCCAGCGCGAGCCCGGCTGCCGTGATCTCGGCGGCCAGGGCGTCGTCGGTCGAATAGAGCGGGGGCAGTTCGGGCCCCAGCGCCACCCGTGCCGCGCCTGTCAGCGTTGCCATATCGACGATCAGCTCGGGGCTTTCCTCATCTGCAAGAGCGAGCGCATCGGCGAGAATCAGGCGGCCTTCGGCATCGGTATTGCCGATCTCGACGGTGAGGCCGCGGCGCGAATGCAACACGTCGCCCGGTCGGAAGGCATTGCCGGCAATGGCGTTTTCGACCACCGGCAGCAATACCCGCAGGCGCACGGGCAGTTTGGCCGAAACGATCGCATGGGCGAGACCCAGAATATTGGCGGCACCCCCCATATCTTTTTTCATCATCAGCATGCCGGCGGCGGTCTTGATGTCGAGCCCGCCCGTATCGAAGGTGACCCCCTTGCCCACCAGGGTCACCTTGGGGTGGCTTTCATCGCCCCAGGCCAGGTCGAGCAGGCGCGGCGGCTCGGCGCTGGCGCGCCCAACCGCGTGGATCATCGGGAAATTCTGCGCGAGCAGGTCGTCCCCGACAATGGCCTTGAAATGCATGCCGCGTTCGGCGGCAAAGCGCTCGACCTGCTTATGCAGATTGTCCGGGCCGAGATCACTCGATGGGGTATTGACGAGATCGCGGGCGAGCACCGCCGCCCTCACCTGCCGGTCGACTTCCGCGCCATCGGCATGTTCGGGCAGCACAAGCGTGGGCACCGGCTTGGACTCGCGATAACGGTCGAAACGATAGGCGCCGAGACGGAAGGCGATGGCGGCCAGGGTTGGATCGCCAAACTCTCCTTCCAGACGATATTCGGCGGCAGGCAGCGATGCGGCGGCGAGCCCGGCAATGAAGGCCGGACGCCCTTCGAGGGCGCCGGTACCGAAGAGATAACCGGCCAGCCCATCGGCCTCGCCCGGCAGCGCCAGGAGCTTGCCCCGCTGGCCGGAAAAGCCGTTGGCCTCCGCCCAGCTTCGCTGGCGCGCGCTCAGACCCTCGCCTTCGAGCCCCCCTTCGCCCACGAAGATGACGGGGATGGGGGATGGGTTCGACATGAGGCTGCTCCGGCTTGGCTTTGCCTCATAACTAGCCCTCTGCCCCTGCTTCGGCAATCGGTCAAAAACCCGCTTTAACCGGCTGTTAGGGTTAATGATTTATTGCTCGAACCAATGCGGGCGTCTGTCCCGGGCAGGAGTTCAGCCTTGTTGCGTGTCGTTTCCAGGAGCCGATCCCTGCGCTGCGTGCTTGTCGCGGGCGTGGCGGCATTGAGCCTTTCGGCCTGCGCGTCCAATCGCGGGCAGCTTGGTGCGACCGACTATGCCGGCCTGCCCACCGAGCAGCGCCAGCAATCGCTTGTGGAGCTGACCGGCCGCTACAAGGCCAATCCGCGCGACCGCAATATCGTCATTCACTACGCCGCCGCGCTTCGGGCCGCGGGCCAGCCGCAACAGGCCGCCGCAGCTCTGGAGCAGGCGATGAGCGCCTATCCCAACGATGTCGACCTGTCGGTCGCCTATGCCAAGGCCCTCGCCTCCATGGGCAGTTTCGACCAGTCCGTTGCCGTGCTCGACCGGGTGATCCGGCCCGATGCGCCCGATTGGAACGCGCTTCTGGTCAAGGGCGCGTCGCTCGACCAGATGGGCCGGCATGGCGAGGCGCGGACGCTTTACGGCCAGGCGGCGACCATCGCGCCGGGTGAAGCGGCGATCGAGACCAATCTTGGCCTCTCCTTTGCCATGACCAATGAGCTGCCCGCCGCCGAGCAGCATCTGCGGCGCGCCGTGCAGATGCGCGGCGCCACCACCCAGACCCGCCAGAACCTGGCGCTCGTCGTGGGTCTGCAGGGGCGCTTTGAAGAATGCCGCGCCATCTATTCGGCGGAACTGCCGCCCGAACAGGTCGAAGCCAATATGGCCTATGTGCGGGCCCTGCTCACCCAGCAAAACCGCTGGGACATGATCGAGAGGGGCTGACGCCCCACCCGCTTCGGGATTTAGCCACCACCCATCATGCCATTGCCCATCACCTTGAGGATGGCGGGGGCCATGATGACGATGAACAGCACCGGTAGGAAGAACAGGATCAGGGGCACGGTGAGCTTGGGCGGCAGTGCGGCCGCCTTCTTTTCGGCCTCCATCATCCGCGCTTCGCGGCCTTCCTCCGCCATGACGCGCAGGGCCTGGCCCACGGAGGTACCATAGCGGTCGGCCTGAATGAGAGCCGTCATCACCGCCTTGACATTGTCGAGGCCGGTGCGGCGGCCGAGGTTTTCATAGGCGCGGGTGCGGTCTTCGAGGAAAGACAGTTCCGCCGTCGTCAGGGTCAGCTCTTCGGCCAGTTCGGCGCTTTGCTGGCCGATTTCCTTGCCGACGCGCTTGAGGGCATGTTCCATCGACATGCCGGCTTCGACGCAGAGCAGCAGAAGATCGAGACAATCGGACCATGCCCGGCGAATGGAAGACTGGCGCTTCTGCGTCGCATTGCGCAGCATCAGGATCGGCAGATAAGAGCCGACCACCCCGGCGCCGATGGCATAGACGAGATTGAGAAAGACCGGACGCTCGCCCGGCACGATCAGGATCAGGTAGATCGCGGCAATGGCAAAGACCACGAAGGGCGTCACGAAGCGCTGAAACAGGAATGTGGTCAGGTGCCCCTGGCCGCGATAGCCGGCCATGGCGAGCTTATCGACGGTATTGTCGTCCTGAAACGCCTTCTTGAGGTCGAAGCGGTCGACGGCCCGCTTCATATAGGTCTTGGTCTCGCTACCGCGACGGATCGAGCCGCGTCCCTCGGCGGCCGGGCCGCCGCGCAGACGCGCCATTTCCTCGGCCCGCATGCGATCGCGTTCGACGGCCACCCGCTTGATGCGGGTACGCATGTCCTGTTTGACGATCATCGAGGAGCCGAAGGTGAAAACCACCGCCGCCGCTGAAATCGCCGCCAGGAGCGCGATCAGGAATTCGCGCGAGGTGAGCATCTCGACCATGTGAAAAGCCTCCCCGGGCTAGATGTCGAACTGGATCATGCGGTTCATGACGAAGGCGCCCATGCACATCATCAGCGCGGCGACGCCGAGCCAGATATTGCCAATGGGCGTCGCGATCAGTGGCGAGAGATATTCGGGCGAGATCACCGAGACCATGACGGCGACGAAAACCGGCAGCGAGCCGATAATGCCGGCGGACGCCTTGGCTTCCGAGGACATGGCGGCGACCTTCTGCTTCATCTTCTTGCGATTGCGCAACACGCGCGCGAGATTGCCAAGGGCCTCGGAAAGATTGCCGCCCGCCTGCTGCTGCACGGAAATGACCACGACGAAGAAATTGACCTCGGGCAGGGGCACCCGGTCGAGCAGGATTTGTACTGCCTCGGTCATGGAAAAGCCGAAGGACTGCTGGTCGAGGACGCGGCCGAATTCGGACCGCACCGGCTCCTTGGTATCCTTGGCCACGACGCGCATGGAATCGTTGAGCGGCAGGCCGGTCTTGACGCCGCGGACGATGGCTTCGACCGCGTTGGGCAATTCGTCGAGGAACAGGTTCTGATATTTCTTGCGCCGCCGCATGACATACATGCGCGGCAGCAGATAGGCGCCGGCCACTGCGAAAATGGCGGCGAAATAATAGGGCACCTGAACGATGAGCAGGGCGACGAACAGGCCGGCGCCGAAGATGCAGCTATTGCGGATGAAAGCGCCGGGCGAAATGGTCATGCCCGCCTGAAAGATCAGGTCGGGCAGTTTTACGCGCTTTTTGGCATTGAGTTCGTCGGTCTGGGCCTTGAGGGCCTGCTGGACGGTCTTGCGGCGCGCATCGCGCGTCCGGTTGACATCAAGTTCGCGACGCGACGTGCGGATGTCGCCCTGATAGGCCTTGAGGCGCTTGTCGGCGCGGCTATTGCCCAGGGCCGAGGGGACCAGGGCAAAGCCGGCGGCACCCACGGCGATGATAGCCAGAACTGCGAGCAGGATGGTGGTGAGCATGCCTAGCGCCCCATCAGCTCGTGCTGTTCGGTATTGGCCTTTTCCAGCGCCTCGACGAGATTCGCCTCTTCGTTGAAATAGCGCGCCCGCTCGGTGAACTGAGGCTTGGTGATGCCGGTCGAGCGGTGCTTGCCAAGCAGCATGCCATTGCTGTCTTCGCCCATAATGTCATAGACGAAGACATCCTGGGTGACGATCACATCGCCTTCCATGCCCAGGACTTCGGAAATGTGGGTGATGCGGCGCGAACCGTCGCGCAGACGTGCCGCCTGCACGATGACATCGATCGAGGAGACGATCATTTCGCGGATGGTGCGGCTGGGCAGGGCATAGCCGCCCATGGTGATCATGGATTCAAGACGGCTGAGAGCTTCGCGCGGGCTATTGGCGTGCAGCGTGCCCATGGAGCCGTCGTGGCCGGTATTCATGGCCTGGAGAAGGTCAAAGCTCTCCGGGCCGCGGACTTCGCCGACGATAATGCGCTCAGGACGCATACGCAGGCAATTCTTGATGAGATCGCGCATGGTGATCTCGCCTTCGCCTTCAAGATTAGGCGGGCGGGTTTCGAGACGCACCACATGCGGCTGCTGGAGCTGAAGTTCGGCGGAGTCTTCGCAGGTGATGACGCGCTCGTCTTTCTCGATGAAGGCGGTCAGACAATTAAGCAGGGTCGTCTTGCCCGAGCCGGTACCGCCCGAGATCAGCACATTGGCGCGCACCCGGCCGAGAATGCGCAGCACTTCGGCGCCCTCGGGCGAAATGGATCCGTATTTGACCAGCTGCTGCAGCGTCAGCTTGTCTTTCTTGAACTTTCGGATTGTCAGGGCGGCGCCGTCGATGGCCAGGGGTGGCGCGATCACGTTGACGCGCGAACCGTCCGGCAGGCGGGCGTCGCAGATGGGCGAGCCTTCATCGACGCGGCGGCCGACCTGGGACACGATGCGCTGGCAGACATTCATCAGATGCGCGTCGTCGCGGAAGCGCACATTGGTCAGGCGCACCTTGCCGCCGACTTCGATATAGCACTTCTGGCTGCCGTTCACCATGATGTCGGCGATGTCGTCGCGGGCGAGAAGCGGCTCGAGCGGCCCATAGCCGAGCACGTCGTTGCAGATGTCCTCAAGCAGGTCTTCCTGCTCGGAAATCGACATGACGATGGATTTGAGCGCAATGATTTCCCCGACGATGTCGCGGATTTCCTCGCGCGCCGACTGCTGCTCCATCGTCGCCAATTGGCTCAAATCGATGGAGTCGATCAGGGCGTTGAAAATGGCCGACTTGGTCTGGAAATATTCCTTGTCGCGCTGCGCATCGACGGGATTGCGCACATCGAGCACTTCGTCGGTGGTACGCTGGCGCGCGGCCATGCCATCGCCATCCGAGGCCCGGCGCTGAACGGATTGCGCCGGTGCGGGCTCGGGCCTGGCCGGGCTCGGTATCGGGCGCGGGACTTCGCCCACGCCTGGCGTATTGCCGCCGAATGTCGTCCGCTTACCAAACATGCTCGCCTCGTTATGCTTCCTAGACTTCCCCTATTGGCGGCTCACGCCCGCTTCTTGAGGAAGGACGGCAGTTTCATCAGCCCCGCCGACTTGCCGGCGCCATGCGCCGGCTGGCGTCCGGTCACCTGCATGCCGATATTGCGGTAGACCTCGTTGACCTTGTTATTGGCCGCGACCTCGGCGATCATCTGCCCGTTATTGGCCGCCGTTCCAAAAAGCGCGGCGTCAAAACCGATCTGCCCGATGAGATTGCATTCGACCGAGGAGGCGAATTCGGCCGAGCCGATTTCGGGCCGCCGGGCAACGCCTTGCCGGTTGATCACGAGGCTCGGCGCCTTTTCGGTCGGGCGCAGGGCCTTGATCGTATCGGCCAGGTTCTTGGCATTGCGCAGATTGGCAAGGTCGGGCTCGGCCACGATCACCACTTCGTCGATGGTGGAGAGCGTGTGCCGCACCCAGGCGTTCCAGGCATGGGGAATATCGAGGATGATGACCGGCACGGATTTCTGGCAGATCTCGACGATCTGTTCGAATTCGCGCTCCTCGAAGTCCCAGGTCCGGTCGAGCGTTGCCGGGGCGGTCAGGAGATTGATGTGGTTGGCCGCCTTGCTCATCAGGCGATCGAGCATGGTCTGATCGACCTTCTGATTGGCCAGAAGTGCATCGGCCACGCCATGGGGCGGGTCCTGATTGAAATTGAGACCCGCCGTGCCGAAGGCGAGGTCCATGTCGATGATCAGGCAATCCTGGCGCAGAACCGTGGCAATGGCCCAGGCGACATTATGGGCGACCGTCGAGCCCCCTGCCCCGCCCTTGGCGGAAACAAAGCCGATGGTCCGGCCGATGGGCGCGGCGCCCTCGCCGGCGAACAGCTCGGTAATGGCGGTGACGATGATCTGCGCGGTGGACGGCAGCACGATATATTCGGAAATGCCGGAGCGGATCAGTTCCCGATAGAGCAGCACGTCGTTGACATGGCCCAGAACGATGACGCGCGTGGTGGCATCGCATACCTCGGCAAGCCGCTCCAGCGCCCCCGGGATGTCCTCGGGAGGCAGCAGGGTCTCGACGATGATGAGATTGGGCGTGGGATTGGTCTTGTAGGTTTCGATCGCGCCATCGATCCCGCCATTATGCGTCGTCAACGCGACCTTGGACATGCGCCGATCATGGACCGCGCTTTCAACCAGTTGGGCGGTCTGGGATTGTTCGCAAAAAGCCTGGATGGTGACGCGCGGCACGAGACGCGCGCCGGGCGCGATCTCGGCGGCCGCTTCTTCGAGCTTTGCCGGTTCGTCCGAGGTCAGGAAACTCTTCATTCTACTACTCCTTGCACCACCGCACGCTCAGTCGAGCACAAAGCCGACCGACCCGCTGAACCCGCCGCGCATGCCGCCGCTGCCGGCCACGCCATATTGATTTTCGAGCTTGCCGAGGAAGATCGCTTCCGCATCGCTCGCCGGGACCGAAAAATCGGTCGGCACGGCGATGGTGCCGGCGGGCGAGGGATTGACGAGATAGGGCGTGACGAGGATGACCAGTTCGGTCTCCTGCGTCTGATATTGATTGGATCGGAACAGGGCGCCCAGGATCGGGATATTGCCCAGCCCCGGCAATTGCGAAATGGCGCGGCTGGTGCGCTCGTCGAGGAGCCCGCCTATGGCAAGGGTGGCGCCCGCCGGCAGTTCCACGGAGGTCGAGGCCTTCCGCGTCTTCAACAATGCGGCCGTGTCGGGTTCGGATACCGAAGTGTCCACCTTGATCGCGATCAGGCCACCCGATTTCACGACCGGCGTGAAGTCCAGTTTCACGCCATATTCCCGAAGCGTATAGATGGGATTTCCCTTGTCGTCGGTGCCGGACTGATAGCTCACCTCACCGCCGACGAGGAAATTGGCGGTTTCGCCCGACAGGGCGGTCAGCGTGGGCTGGGCCAGCAGGCGCAGGGCATTACGCTGTTCCAGCGCCTTGATCGCGGCATCGATCTGCAGGTTCCCGATCGGGAAGCTGCCCGTTGCGGCATTCGCACCCCAATTGCTGGCGGTCATCGTGTTCGCGTTGAAACCCAGATTGGCCGAACCGACGGCAAGGGTTCCCGACAGATTGATGCCGAGTTGCCTTGCCACTTCGCGGCGCACCTCGGAAACGGTGACCTGCAGCATGACCTGCTGGGCGCCGGACACGTTGAGAATATTGGCGACGTTCTCGGCCGCGCCGGCAAACTGGATGGCAACCTGTTCGGCGCGAGCCTTGTCGTCGGACGAGAGCACGGTGCCGGTCAGCACGACGCGATTGGTTGAATCGCCGATAGTGACGGATTCGACATTGATGGCAGAGCCCGGAATGACGCGTGCCAATGCCTCTTCGAGCGCATTGCCCACCTGGGAGGGCTCTTTCATCACGCGCAGATCGAGGACCTGGATGGTGCGGCCGGCATCGTCGATGAAGAAGATATTGGTATTGCCGCCGCCGATACCCTGCACGATGGCGCGGGTGCGGGTGCGCATGATGGCCGCCGCGACATTGGGCTGGGACACCACCACCTCGGCCACCCCGGCGGGCAGATCGACGATGATCGACTTGTTCAGTTCGATATCGAGATTGCGCTGGGCGCCGTAAGCGCTCGAAGCAACGGTAATCTGCGACTGTGCATGGGCCGGCAGAGCCAGGCCGAGTGCCGTCAACGATAATGTGCCGGCCAGGGCCAGCAGACGGAGGGGACGAAGTGCGGTCTGCATTGTCGTTCTCATAGTGCTCTCCCGCCTATTGCGGCATCAGCTGCGGTTCGACCGCTTCGACCTGGATGTCGTTGTTATTTTCGGAATAGCCGCCATCGGAGGCATACTCATCACCGGAGGAAAAGGCGGGCGCGGCCTGCGCCACGGTGCCGGCCATGACGCTCTGCTCCTTGCCGAAGCGGATGACGCGCACGGCCTGGCTGGTGCTCGAAGGACGCTGCGCATCGCCGCCCTTGCCGAAATCGGTGATCGAGCGCAGCGTCAGGCTCAACTGACCGCGCATCGAGGCATTGATCAGCGTTTCCGCCTGTCCCGGCGTCAGTTCGAGCGTCGCCACGGTGCTCTTGTCGAAGGTCTCGGGGGTCGGGCTGTCATTCTGGGCGTTTTCGTCGCCGCCGCTGGCGCCCATTTCGCCGAGGCGCTTGCCGATGGCGAGAACGCGCACATTGGACAGCACGACTTCGGATTGCTGGCCCGTGGGGGTCGAGGTGGTCAGGAGCACATCGACATGGTCATTGGGCACGACGAAGCCGCCGGCACTCGAGACGGCATTGACCCCGACCGCGACGCCGCGCATGCCCGGGGCCAGCACGGCCGAGAGATAGCCCTGGTCCGACCGGACCAGCTTTTGCTCGCGGATCGGCTCGCCGGGGAAGAATTCGAAACGGGCAACGGCCCCGGTCAATTTGGCCGGCGCGTCCGGCATGGCCGAAACGGTGACATATTCAGGCCGCACGGCCCCTTCGGGCCAATCCTGCCATTCGAGCGTATCGGGCTTGAGACGTTCGCCGATGCCGATCGGCGCCTTGGCGACGAGAACCTGCGTCTTCTGTTCCTGCACGACCTGCGTCACGACTTCGGCCGCAGGGGCCGGTGCACGGGTGCGCATAACCAGAAATGCCGCCAGACCGCCTGCGACCAGGGCCACGACTACCAGGATTATGCGTGCTGGTCTCATGACCCACTCCGGTTACACCGGGCGCCGAGCGCCCAATTCCACGGGTGAACTATGAAAGCAAAGGGTCAAGGTTTGGTTAATCGAGCCCTAAGGCTTGCGGTTAACAGATTATGAATACTTGCGATTTGCGAACAAACGACAAAACGAAGGCCCCACCAGCGAAGGCAGGGGCCCTGTATTTCGCGAGATATGGCAGATCAGGCCGCGAGGCGCTCGAAAATAGCAGAGTTCGAATAGACCATGATGCCGGCAACGGCGAGGGCAATGCCATAGGGAATGCCCGAGCGCTTGTTGTGCAGGCGCGCGAGCCAACCCATGCGAGCGAGCGTTGGATTGAGCGGTATGCCGCGCACCACCAGGATCAGGATCGTCAGCACGCCGCCGAACAGGGCCGCATAGGCGAGGTAAGGCAAGGTCATGCCAAAGCCCAGCCACAGCGTCGTGGCCGCGGCGAGCTTGGCATCGCCGCCGCCGATCAGGCGCAGCGCAAAAAGACCAAAGGCGACTGCCAGCACGATGAGCGCGCAAAGCACATGCATAGCAAATTGCTGCAAGGGCAGGTTGATCGAGATGGCGACGATGAAAAAGGCGACCGTTATCAGCAAGACCAGCTTGTTGGAAATGCGCATGGTGAAGAGGTCTGACGACGCGGCGATCGCCATGGCAACGGGGAAGAAGAAGAGGGCAATGGTGCTCATGGCGGGGTCATCCTTCGTTCGGCATCGGGGAACCTTCGAGCGCAGGCAGAATATAGCGCTGAATTTCCTCGTAGATCCCCGTCATGCTGCCATTGATATTAACGAGCGCGCCAACGATGACGATGGAAAGAAGGGAAGCGATAAGAGCATATTCTATTGCAGTGGCCCCGACTTCGTCCGCGACGAAGCGCTTCAACTGTGTCAGCGCAATTTTCATCAAGGCCACCCAGGCTATCCGACCCAAATATTAGGGGGCAATTGTTAAGCAATAGAAAAAGAAGGCCCCGTAAGGGGCCTTCCTGATCATTGTCAGCTAAGGTTCCAGTTCGGTACCCATTAGCCGCCGTTGCCGGCAGCGGGCGTGGCGCACGATGCGCTATTGGTCAAGCAGTCATCGATCTTTTCGAACACACCCGTAAGGTTGGTGCCCAGTGCGCTGACAGCGCCAATGATGACCACAGAAATAAGCGCGGCGATGAGGCCGTATTCGATTGCAGTGGCGCCGGATTCGTCCTGCGCGAAACGTGCGAAAATGTTCATGTCCCAGGCTCCTTTTTTACACGTCCTCGAGTGACGCCTCACGGCCAGTCACACAGCGAAGATGGGCTCAGACTAGCCAGCACTGATTGCGAATGCGTTAATTGAAGTATTTCCAAACAGGCGATTTCGTCCAAAAAAATCTATGCTTTTCAATGAATTAACGAGATCGATTGCATTTTAGCGAATGCCTTTTCGGCACACTTTGCCTCCCGTTATTTCGGATGACTAATCAACAACTTGAGTGCATCTTTTTCTATTGTTATCCACATTCAGCCGCCCGCCGTTTGCCAAGTGTTTACCATTCCGAGCGATCCTCATGGTCGAGTTTTCGTGCGGATGGGTCCAATGTTTCGCCTTTCAATCCTTGCAGGCCTTTGTCTCGTCCTATCCAGTACGGCCACTGCCTGGGCCCAGGCCGACGCTCCGATCGATGTGAAGGTGAATATGGCCCGGGTGCTGCGCGTCAGCGCCCCTGCGGCAACCGTGATCGTCGGCAATCCCGGCATTGCCGATGTAACGATCCAGGATCCGCAGACGCTGATCCTGACCGGCAAGAGTTTTGGCCAGACCAATCTCATCGTGCTCGACAGCTTTGGCGAGCCCATCGCCGATACGCTGATCGAGGTCGTGCAGATGCAGGCCGGCGTGACGACCGTCTATCAGGGGCAGATGCGCACGACGCTCGCCTGCGCCCCCGTCTGCCAGCCAACGGTGATGATGGGCGATGACAATGGCTTCACGACCCAGGCGCTGGCCTCCTCGCAGCTGGTCCAGTCCGCTGCCAACTAGGCAAGACTTCCTTAACCAGCGCCGCATTTGCACCGGCAAACTAACGAAACTTTAGCGTTGAGACGCCAGCTTCCGTGCTCAACAGGAAGGCACGTAGTTTTCCGGACAGGAACGAGGCATGTCACGCTGGCGGCTCAAATCCCTGGCGCGCGATACGCGCGGGGCGACGATGATCGAATTCGCCATTCTGGCGCCGATCTTCTTCGCGATCCTGATGGCCATCCTCGAAACCTCGGTACAGTATTTTGCGGCTCAGGTGCTCGAAAGCGGCGTCTATGACGCCAGCCGCAGCATTCGCGTTGGCCTGGCAAAGCGCGATGGCTGGACGGCCGACGACTACAAGATCAATGTCTGCGATCGGCTCTACGGCCTATTCGGCGATTGCGCCGACATGCATGTCAATGTGCGGCAGATCGATGATTTCCGGTCGGCCGATTTTTCGGTCCCGCTCGACCGAACCTGCATCCGGGATTGCGACTGGACCGAGGATGAGGTCTGGACCCCCGGGAACACATCGGGGGTCATGCTGGTGCAGGTCTACTACCGCTATCCATCCTTCTTGCAGTTCCCCTATGGACCCAACAGGCTTGCGGACGGCCGCATTCTTTTGAGCGCCGCCACCGTTTTCCGGAACGAGCCGTTCTGATGGGCAGGTTGGGCAAGGGCTTTGCGAATACGCTGGGCGCATTTTTCCGCCGGGAGACCGGCGTGGCGGCGGTGGAATTCGCGCTCGTCGTACCGCTTATGCTCAGTGTCTATCTCGGCTGCACCGAAGCGGCGGCGCTGCTGACGGCGGACCGGAAGGTGCAGTCCGTGGCCGGGGCCATTGGCGACCTCGTGGCCCGCTCCAACAAGACGATCTCTCGGGCGCAGCTGGAGGACTATTTCCTCGCGGCCACCAGCATCATGACGCCCTATGACACCTCGACCCTGGTCCAGACGATCACGGCGGTATCGGTTTCCGATACCAAAGAGGCAACCGTCCTGTGGTCGGCCCGCTACCAGGGTGGCCAGCTCTTGAACAGCGTGCCAGAGCACCCCGAGGCGAGCCCATACGACCTGCCCAAGCAAATGGCGGACATTGCCGCCGGCCAGACCGTGATCGCAGCCGAGGTCGAATATGGCTATCGCCCGCTGCTCGGCATCGTGTTCAAGCAAGCGCTGGACCTCAATCGCTCGGCCCTGTTCATGCCCCGCTTCGGCGGCACGATCACCCGCAACTAAGGCTTGACGGGCCGTTCGATCCGATCGCGGCCCTGAATGCTTGCCGGCCCTACCCGGCCGTGCCACAAGCGGCACTCCCTCCTCCGATCAGATCATGAGCATGAACGACACCATCATCCCCGTCTTCGACCTGGGCGGCGTTTTCGTCGACTGGAACCCGATGTACCTGTTCCGCAAGCTGTTCGAGAGCGAAGAGGACGCGCTCTGGTTCCACCAGAATATCTGCACCAGCGACTGGAACCTCGAATTCGACGCCGGCGAAATTTATGCAGAGGGCGTCGCCAAGCTGATCACGCGGTTTCCCAAATACTGGCGCGAAATCCAGGCCTTTGACCTCCGGTGGAAAGAAACGCTCGGCGATTTCATCCATGGCACGGTGGACATCCATAACGAGCTGATCGAACAGGATATTCCGACCTTTGCCATTACCAATTTTTCCTGGGAAAAATGGGTGAGTTGCCTTGGCGAATGGCCGTTCCTCGAAAAATTCGACGGCGTGATCGTCTCCGGCCTGGAAGGCCTGGTGAAACCCGATCCGCGCATTTATCGCGTCTTCTGCGAACGCTATGGTTTTGCGCCCGATAGCTGCGTCTTCATCGACGACAGCGAACCCAATATCGTGGCCGCCCGCAAATTCGGCATGCATGGCATTCACTTCAAGGAGCCGGCACAGCTCCGGGCCGAGCTGATCGCCCTTGGCCTGCCCCTCAAGGCCAAGTAAGCCTTCGTAACGGACCCACCTCGCCTGCGTAACACCAAAGACCTAAAGCGCAAGGAGCCAATCCTTTGGATCGCGACGCGCTTTAGGCCGGCGCGCAGGCCGAGACTTATCCATTTTATCCCCGCCCCCCTCGTCTCATGCCATTCTGTGGGCATTCCCGCCATGACACGCGGCGCCGACGAAGCGCCGGGCGGGGAGATGGGCCACTCGGGGTCGCCTGGGGGGATGCGTGGACGCTGACAACCGGTCAAGCGGCAGAGAGCCCCCGTTGCATCTTAGGATGCTTCCGACGGCAATCTGGACCGTAAAACCTCAAAAGGGGACCGCTCGATGCGTGCGCAAAAAATCCCGATCGTGTGAAGCGGCTTTTGCCTCTTCCTTCTATCCAAATTTCGGGGCGAAAGCCGCTTCCACCGTGCGCCCAAAGGGCGTCGCGTCCGTGCGCCCGAAGGGCGTCGCAACCGTGCAACCGCGAGGCCATCAGGCCGGGGCGGCCATTGGCATTGGCGCCGAGGGAAGGCTGAAAAACCTATTGGAAACGGCCGCCCTTCTGGATCACTTCGATCTTGTAGCCATCAGGATCTGTGGCAAAAAAGAAGCGCGCGACGGGCACGTTGCCGTTCTTGAAATCGACCAGCTTGCCAACGGCAAAACCCTCGGCGTTGAAGCGGTCGTATTCGGCCTGCAGATTATCGACGACCACGGCGAGATGGCCATAGCCGTCGCCGAGATCATAGGGCTCGGTGCGGCCCTTGTTGATGGTCAGTTCGAGCTCGAAGCCATCGAGCTCCTGGGCCAGATAGACCAGCGTAAAATCGGCGAACTCGATGCGATTGACGATCTCAAGCCCGAAGGCCCGGCGGTAAAAATCGACAGAGCGATCCTCGTCGATGACGCGGATCATCGAATGGGCAAGTCTGGCCATGGGATTTACTTGGTCCCGTACATGCGGTCGCCGGCATCGCCAAGACCCGGAATGATGTAGCCCTTCTCATTGAGATGGCTGTCGATGGAGGCGGTAAAAACCGGCACGTCGGGATGGGCCTTGGCGAAATTCTCGATGCCTTCGGGCGCAGCGAGCAGGCAGAGAAAACGGATATTGTTGGCGCCGCGCTCCTTGAGCTTTTCAATCGCCGCGGTTGCCGAATTGCCGGTCGCCAGCATGGGATCGACGACGATGATCAGGCGGTCTTCGAGATTGGAGGGTGCCTTGAAATAATATTCGACCGGCTCGAGCGTCTCGTGATCGCGATAGATGCCGATATGGGCGACGCGCGCCGCGGGAACGAGATCGAGCATGCCGTCGAGAAGGCCATTGCCGGCGCGCAGGATCGAGGCGAAAACCAGCTTCTTGCCCTTGATCGCCGGCGAGTCCATGGCGGACATCGGCGTCTCGATCGGGATCATTTCAAGCTCGAGATCGCGCGTGACTTCATAGCACATGAGATGGGCGATTTCGCGCAGGAGCCGCCGGAAGCCGGCGATGGAGGTCTCCTTGTTGCGCATGATCGTCAGCTTGTGCTGGATCAACGGGTGATCGATGACCGTGACGTCGCCAACCGTTCTGCTCATATCGATCACCTTATGGGTTAAAGAAAGGACTTGCCGTGGCGGCCGGGCGCGAGGCCGAGCCAGGCGGCTATGCTTTCGCCAATATCTGCGAAGGTGGAGCGAATGCCAATCTCCCCCCGGGGCAGGGCTGGGGAAAAGACCAGGATCGGCACCTGTTCGCGCGTGTGATCGGTGCCCGGCCAGGTCGGATCATTGCCGTGATCGGCCGTCAGGACGAGGAGATCGTCGTGGCGCATTTTTGCGATCAGTTCGGGTAGCCGCGCATCGAAGAGTTCGAGCGCGGCGGCATAACCGGGCACATCGCGGCGATGGCCATATTCGCTGTCGAAATCGACGAAATTGGTCATGATGAAAGCGCGATCGGCGGCCATTTCCATGGCTTCGAGCGTCTTGTCGAAAAGCTGCGGAATGCCAGTGCCCTTGAGCTTATGGGTCACGCCGGAACCGGCATAGATGTCCGAGATTTTGCCGATCGCATAGACCTGATGGCCAGCCGCCTCGTTGCGATCGAGCACGGTCGGTTCGGGCGGGGAAATCGCAAAATCACGGCGATTGCCGGTACGCTTGAACGTCTCGGCAGTTTCCCCGACGAAGGGCCGGGCGATGACGCGGCCGATATTGAGCGGCGCAGTCAGCTCAAAGGCTTGTCTGCAGATGTCATAGAGCCGTTCGAGCCCAAAGTGGGTCTCATGCGCGGCGATCTGGAAGACGCTATCGATAGACGTATAGCAGATCGGCTTGCCGGTGCGGATGTGCTCTTCGCCCAGTTCGGCGATGATGGTGGTGCCGGAAGCATGCTTATCGCCCAAAATGCCGGGCAGCTTGGCGCGGCGAATGAATTCCTCGATCAATTCGGGCGGGAAAGTCGGCTCGGTCTGCGCAAAGTAACCCCAGTCGAACGGCACGGGAACGCCGGCAATTTCCCAATGACCCGAAGGCGTATCCTTGCCCTTGGAAATTTCCCGGCCGACGCCAAAGCGCCCGCCCTTCGGGGCGTCCGACAGGTTTGGTGGCAGAGTGCCCGTCGATAGTTTTATGGCAGCCCCGAGACCCATGGCATCCATATTGGGCACATGAAGTGGGCCGGAACGCAGACCTTGGCGATCGGCTTTTCCCATCGCGGCCCATTCGGCGATATGGCCGACCGTATTGGAGCCGACATCGCCATAGGTGACGGCATCGGGTGCACCGCCGATACCGACGCTGTCGAGCAGGCAGACAATGGCGCGGGGCATGGTGTTACTCCGTGGGGGAAATGCGGTCGGCGATGAGCGGAAATTGAGGGGCGCCCTGACCAAAACGATAGGCCGCGCGAAGCCGGTTTTCGGCATCGGCAGCCGAGGCTTCGTCCCTGGCGTGAATGCGCGCGATCGGGGTCGCTGCATCCGCCGTGGCCCCAAGACCCAGAAGACGGTCAAAGCCGACGCGGTGATCGATCCTGTCGGTCGGGGTGGTACGGCCGCCGCCCAGCGCCACGACGGCCATGCCGACGCCGCGCGTATCAATATCGGTCACTGTCCCCTGCCCCTCGGCAAAAACGTCGCGGATGATGGGTGCGGGGGTGAGATAGCCATCCATGCGTTCGACGAAATCGAAGGGGCCGCCGAGAACCGTCACCATTTTCGAAAACTGCTCGAGCGCCTGACCGCCAGAGAGCGCCTGTTCGGCCCTGATCCGGGCCGCGCTGATATTTTCGGCCATGCCCGTCATCAGAACAACCTCGGCGCAGAGGGCGAGCGTGACCTCCTTGAGGCGAGGGTCCTGATGGGTGCCGGCGAGGAATTCGACGGCATTGCGAATCTCGAGCCCATTGCCGGCGGCGCTGGCAAGGGGCTCGTTCATGTCGGTGATCAGGGCGCTGGTCTTGAGGCCCGCACCATTGGCGACGTTCACAAGGCTTTTGGCGAGATCGCGCGAGGCCTCAAGGGTCGGCATGAAGGCGCCGGAACCGGTCTTCACATCGAGGATCAGCGCGCCGAGACCAGCCGCCAGTTTCTTCGACAGGATCGAGGCGGTGATGAGCGAAATGGATTCAACCGTGCCGGTGACGTCGCGAATGGCATAGAGCGTCTTGTCGGCGGGGGCGAGGTCGGCGGTCTGCCCGATAATGGCGCAGCCGGCCTCTCGCACCGCCATGCGGAAAAGCGCATTGTCGGGCTGGGTCTGGTAGCCCGGAATGGAATCGAACTTGTCGAGCGTGCCGCCGGTATGGCCGAGACCGCGGCCGGAAATCATCGGCACGTAAATGCCGAGCGCCGCGAGGATCGGCGCGAGCATCAGTGAGACATTGTCGCCGACGCCGCCGGTCGAATGCTTGTCGGCCACAGGACCATCCAGATCGGACCAATCGAGCACGCTGCCCGAGTCCCGCATGGCAAGGGTCAACGCCACGCGCTCGTCCATGCTCATGTCTTGAAAATAGACCGCCATGGCAAAGGCTGCGGCCTGCGCGTGGGACACGGTGCCTTCGGCAAAGCCGGCGATGAAGCGGGCGATATCCTCCCTGGGGAGCTTCTCGCCATTGCGCTTTTTCAGGATCACTTCCTGGGGGAGAAAGACCATCTTGGGCGCCTTGATTGAGTAACCCGCCCTCGTGGTTCGAGGGTCGTTATGCTCCCGCCTCGCCATGGGGCCTGCTGGAGCTCCGCGTTCGTAAAACCCTCGTGGCGAGGCGCGCATTTTTCGCGCCTTACCACGAGGGTGGGCATTGTCAGGCCCCGTAGGGAATCCAGACGTTCTTCACCTGCGTCGCCTTGCCGAGGAAATAGTCCCCGGCAAAGCGTGCGTCGGCGAGATCATAGTAGAGGCCGCGGCTGGTCCAGGTCTGCTTGAGGTTGCCGACCGAAGCCTTTTCGACCAGGGCGGACGCTTCGGCTGGACCGGCAAACCAGAGACCATCGACGCCGTCATGTTCGGCCAAGGTCTTGGCAAGACTGACGCTTTCGCCGGTGACGATATTGACGACACCCGAGGGCATGTCGGAGGTTTCGAGCACCTGGTAGAAATCGGTCATCGAAAGCGGCGAACGGTCGGAGGGGACCAGCACCACGGTGTTGCCCATGGCCAGCGCCGGGGCGATCAGGGCAATGGAACCGAGCAGCGGGCGAGAGGGCGGCGCGACGACGCCGATGACGCCGAGCGGTTCGACCATGGCGGCAGCGACGGCGCGCATGGGCGGATTGTGGACCGCGCCATCATATTTGTCGGCCCAGCCGGCAAAAGCGAAGAGGCGTTCGACGGACTGGGCGACTTCCCTGCTCCCATCCTCGCCGGTCTGCGCCTTGATGCGCGCGGCGAATTCATCGCGGCGATAGTCGAGATTTTCGGCAAGGAAATAAAGCACTTGTGCGCGGGAATGGGCCGCGGTCGTGCCCCAGCCGAGGGCAGCGCGAGCGGCCTCGACGGCGTTACGGATATCCTTGCGATTGCCTTCGCCGACCTCACCGACGAGATCGCCCTTGGGGCCATGAACCGGGCGGTTGTAGCCGCTATCGGGACGTGCCTGCTTGCCGCCGATATACATTTTTGCCGTTTGGTCGAGGTGACCGGCGTCGAGCGGGTTTGCAGCCTTGGCAGGGACTGCCTTCGCCACGGGGGCGGGTTTTAAGTCCTTCTCCCATTTGGGTTTTAAATAGGCCCCCATGCCCTCGCGGCCACCTTCACGGCCAAAACCGCTTTCCTTGTAGCCGCCGAAACCGACGGCAGCGTCGAACTGATTGGTGCCGTTGATCCAGATGACGCCGGCCTTCAGTTTCGGCGCGATGTCGAGGGCGAGGTTGATGTTTTCGCTCCAGAGCGTCGCGGCGAGGCCGTAGCGGGTGTTGTTGGCGAGGGCTACCGCTTCTTCGGGCGTGCGGAAGCTCATGGCCACCAGGATGGGGCCAAAAATCTCTTCGGCTACAAGGGTGTTAGCGGGGGAGACATTGGTGACAAGGGCGGGCTTCAGGAAGCAGCCATTAGCGGGAACGGCGCCATCGGGTTCGTAAACCACAGCACCTTCGGCCACGCCCTTTTTCATGAGGTCGCGAATGCGCTCGACCTGGACCGGAGCGACCAGTGCGCCGATATCGACTGATTTATCAAGGGGATCGCCGACCCGGAGGCTCGCCATCCGCTTCTTCACCTTGGCGATGAAGCGCTCTTCGATCGACTCTTGCACGAGAAGGCGCGAGCCGGCGCAGCAGACCTGGCCCTGGTTGAACCAGATGGCTTCCACCAAACCTTCGACGGCACTGTCGAGATCGGCGTCTTCGAAGACGATGTAAGGGGACTTACCGCCCAGTTCGAGCGAGAGGCCCTTGCCCGATCCGGCCGTCGCAGCGCGGATGATTTTCCCCACCTCGGTCGAGCCGGTGAAGGCGATTTTATCGACGTCAGAATGGTTTACCAGCGCGGCGCCAGTGTCCCCTTCGCCTGTGACGATGTTGACGACGCCCTTGGGGAGGCCAACGCGTTCGCAGATTTCGGCGAAGAGCAGCGCAGTGAGGGAGGTGAATTCGGCGGGTTTCAGGACCACCGTATTGCCGGCGGCGAGGGCCGGGGCGATCTTCCAGGCCAGCATCAACAACGGGAAGTTCCACGGGATGATCTGGCCGCAGACGCCGTAGGGGGCGTGGTCGGGGAAGGTGCGTTCGAGATGGGTGGCCCAGCCGGCGTGGTGATAAAAATGCCGTGCTACCAAGGGGATATCGGCGTCGCGGCTTTCACGGATGGGCTTGCCATTGTCCATGGTTTCGAGCACGGCGAAAAGGCGGCTGTGCTTCTGGATCATGCGGGCGATGGCATACAAAAATTTCCCGCGCTCATAACCACTTAGCCCACTCCACAAGGGGAAGGCGGCACGGGCGGCTTTGACGGCCAAATCGACATCGGCGGCACTGCCGTCGGTGATGTCGGCAAGTTTTTCACCGTTTGCCGGATTGGTCGAAGCGAAGGCTTTCCCCGGAGCAGTCCAGGCGCCACCTATGAAGTGACCAAAAACACGATTTTTGCTGTCGAGCCAGGCGTTTGCCTGATCCGACGCTTCGGGTGCGGGGCCGTATTCGAGGCTTTCGAAGATTTGCGCGATCTTGTTCATTTGAGGCCTCACACCATGGGCTGGCGATAGTCGGCGGCGTAGTGGCCGGTTAATCCGTGCTCCAACTGACGCTCGATATCGGTTAGCAGACTGCTAGCACCGAAGCGGAATAAATGGGGAGTTAGGTAACGCGTACCCAGCTCCTCCTTCATCAGCGCCATATATTTCAGCGCATCGCCCGCCGTGGCGATGCCGCCGGCCGGCTTGTAGCCGATTTCGATACCGGTCTCCTCATTGAACCAGCGGATCATGCGGATCATGGTCAGCGAGGTGACGAGATTGGCGTTGACCTTTTCCTTGCCGGTCGAGGTCTTGATGAAATCGGCGCCGGCCAGCATGCAGACGAGCGAGGCCTTGGCGATGTTGGTCTGGGTGGCGAGCTCGCCGGTGCCCAAAATGGTTTTTATGTGCGCATCGCCGCAAGCCTTGCGGAAGGCGCGGACCTGGTCGTAGAGCGCTTGCCAATCACCGCGCAAAACCATGCCGCGCTCGATGACGATGTCGATTTCCTTGGCGCCGTCTTTTACCGAGGCTTCGATTTCGGCGATCTTGGTTTCGACGGGCGCGAGGCCATGGGGGAAAGCGGTCGAGACGGCGGCGACGGGGATGCCGGTGCCTTCCAATGCGTCGACGGCGGTTTTGACGAAGGTGTGGTAGACGCAGACGGCGCCGGGGAGGATGCGGAGATTCTGGACGCCGAGCTTTTCGACGATGTCACTGCGCAGGGGGTTCCGAGCCTTGGCGCAGAGGCGCTCGACACGGCCGGGGGTGTCGTCGGCATTGAGGGTGGTCAGATCGATCAGGGTGATCGCCCTCAGAAGCCAGGCGAGCTGATAGTCCTTTTTCACCGTGCGACGGGCGCCGATGGAGCCGGCGCGGCGTTCGAGGGCCGAGCGGTTCATGCGGACGCGTTCGACCCAATCGAGATCGAGGGGAAAGCCTGGATTGCGCTTGTGCACGGGCTCGCTGGCCGTGGTGTTGTCGACGACTTTGAGACTCATAGCTCCTCCACCAGGGCGGGGATCAGCCTTTGCAGCTTTGCCGCCCCTTGCACCGCCATGGTTTTGGTATGTTCATGGCTGATGTTTTCGCTCGACAGGCCCGCGCCCATATTGGTGATGGACGAGCAGGCCCAGACTTTCAGGCCCAGGAAGCGTCCGAGGATGACTTCCGGAGCCGTGGACATGCCAACGGCATTGGCGCCGAGGCGGATGGCCATCTGGATTTCGGCCGGCGTTTCGAAACTCGGGCCCGAGTACCAGAAGTATACGCCTTCTCCGAGGGCAATGCCCAGACGCTCCGCCGCTGTTTTCGCCCGGGCGCGATAGTCGGGATCGTAAGCGTGGACCATGTTCACAAAACGACGGTCGGTGGGTTCGCCGATAAGGGGATTGAGGCCGTTATAGTTGATGTGGTCCGAGATCAGCATCAGATCGCCGGGAGCGAAGCGCTGATCGAGCGAGCCGGCCGAATTGGTCAGCAGCAGCGTCTCGGCGCCCAACTCGGCCATGGTTTCGAGCGCGGGGCGCATGGCGGCGGGATTGCCATGCTCATAATAGTGCTCGCGGCCGGTGAGGATGGCGATGCGCTTGCCGCCCATGATGCCGAGGACGAGATCGCGGCCATGGCCGGAGACGCCGGCGCCGGGGAAATCCTTGAGCTCGGTATAGGGAATGGTCACCCTGTCTTCGAGCGTTTCGGCAATGGCCGAGAGGCCGGAGCCGAGGACGAGGGCGGCGGCGATGGGTTCCTTGCCGGCGATCTTCTGGATGGTTTTGGCGGCTTTGGTCATTTGGCGATTTCCGGGGCGATCATGCTTGCCGACACCCCCTCCCGGCCTCCCCCATCAAGGGGGAGGTGAAGGGATGGAAGGTCGGACGCGATCTTGCCCAAAACTGGGTGCGGCATCTCCCCCCTTGTGGGGGAGGATGGGTGGGGGGCGTCCGTCATTTCGCTAAAAACTCCGGGCCAAAACTATGCGGCAGCAATTGGCCGAGGGTCTGCACCAGCGGTTGGCCATCGACGCCATGGGAGATGACTTCGACATCGAGATCGGCGAATTCGCGGATGCGCTGGCGGCAGCCGCCGCAGGGGGTGACCGGAGCGAGGCCGGGGCCGGTGACGTAGATGCGCTTGATGCGCCTGGCGCCGCCGGCGATCATGGCGGCGATGGCCGAGGTTTCGGCGCAGTTGCCTTGGGGATAGGCGGCGTTTTCGATGTTGCAGCCGGAATAAATCTTGCCGTCATCGGCCAGGATGGCGGCGCCGACGTGGAAATTGGAATAGGGCGCGTAGGCCTTGGCGCGGATGGCTTCCGCGGCCGCGAAGAGGGCCTCGTCCTGGTTGGTCATGCTCATTGTACCCAGTAGACCTCATGGTGAGCCTGTCGAACCACGAGGGCGTGGCAGGCTGGCTCCACTCGCTCGACCTCGCCCTTCGACAGGCTCAGGGTGAGGTCTTCAAAACTTCGACCGCCCTTAGCGCTCCTTGGTATAGGGAATGCCCGAGGCTTTTGGGGCCACGGCGCGGCCGATGAAGCCGGCGAGCAGGATGACGGTGAGAATATAGGGCAGCGCCTGAATGGCCTGAACAGGGACTTCGCCGATGATGGGGAAGACCTGGCCCTGGATGCGGAACTGCACCGCGTCGAGGAAGCCGAACATCAGACAGACCAGCAGAGCCGGACCCGGGCGCCATTTGGCAAAGATCAGCGCGGCCAGCGCGATATAGCCGCGGCCGGCAGACATGTTGTTGTTGAAGCCCGCCGACTGGGCGATCGAGAGATAGGCGCCGCCGATGCCGACGAGGACGGCGGTGATGATCAGCGCCTGATAGCGCAGGCGGGTCACCGAAATTCCGGCGGTGTCGATGGCCTTGGGGTTTTCCCCGACGGCGCGCAGGCGCAGGCCGAAGCGGGTGCGGAACAGGACCCAGGCAGTGACCGGAACGGCGATGAAGGCGAAATAGGTGATGATATTGTGGCCCGAGATCAGCTCCCAATAGATCTGGCCGATGACCGGGACTTCGCGCAGCTCATTGGCGAAGGGGAGCGTGATCGGGTTGAAGCGCTGATCGCCGGAGAGCTGGGGCGTATAACCGCCGCGCTTGAACCAGGACTGGCCGAGGAAGGTGGTCAGGCCCGCGGCAAGGAAGTTGAGCGCCACGCCGGAAATGGTCTGATTGCCTTTGAAATTGATCGAAGCAAGACCATGGATGCCGGAAAAGAGCAGCGCAGCGCCGATACCGGCGAGAAGGCCGAGCCAGGCCGAGCCCGAGACGGCGGCCATGGCGGCGGCGGCGAAAGCGCCGGCAAGAAGCTTGCCTTCAAGACCGATGTCGACGATGCCGGCGCGCTCGGAATAAAGGCCGGCGAGACAGGCAAGGATCAGCGGGACCGCGAGGCGGACCGTGGAGTCGAGAATGAGGGTGATGTCGACGAGGTAGCTTTCCATCATTTGGCTCCCGTCGCGCTGCCGGATCGGGTCAGCACCCTTGCCAATGGCGCACGCAGCATGTCGCCCATGGCGCCGGTGAAGAGAATGACGAGGGCCTGGATGGTGACGATCATTTCGCGGGTAATGCCCGGCATCTGAAAGGCGAGTTCCTGGCCGCCCTGGTATAGAATGCCGAAGAGCAGCGCCGAAAGGCCGACGCCCACAGGATGGCCGCGGCCCATGAAGGCCACCGCGATGCCGACGAAACCGGCGCCATTGACGAAATTGAGAATGAGACGGCCCTGGACACCGCCGACATTGTTGACCGCGACCATGGCGGCGAGGACGCCGGACATGGCCATGACGATCATGATCATTTTCTGGTTTGATATGCCGGCATAGTTTGCTGCAACCGGGTTCTGGCCCAGGGCGCGAACGGCATAGCCGAACTTGGTGCGCCAGATCAGCCAATAGATGAAGACCAGCGCCGCAATGGCGAGGAAGAAGGTCAGGTTGACCGGAGAATTCTTGAACAATTCGATGAAGGTGCGCAGCTGCGGTACGCGGGTGATCGCTTCGAGCGGGGCGCTTTCATCGGAATTGACGCCGACCGGCTTCAGCACGCGGCTGATCAGAAAACCCATCATCGAAGTGGCGATGAAATTGAACAGAATGGTGGTGATGACGACGTGGCTGCCGCGCTTGGCCTGCAGATAACCCGGCACGAAGGCCCAGAGCGCGCCGAACGCACCGCCGCAGATAATCATCAGCGGGAAGACAATGGCCCAATGGGTGCCGTTGAGCGCGAGGCCGATGAGGATGACGCCGAGACCGCCGACATAGGCCTGACCCTCGGGGCCGATATTGAAGAGGCCGGCATGATAGGCCAGCGACACGGCGAGGCCGGCGAAGATGAAATCGGTGGTATAGTAGAGCGTGTAGCCAAAGCCCGAACCATAGCCGAAGGCGCCATAGAGCATGATGCCCACGGCCTGGAGCGGGTTCTGGCCGACGGCGAGAACGATGAGGCCGCCGACGAGGAAGGCCAGCACGACATTAAGGAGCGGCAGGAGGACGATGTCGGCCCAGCGAGGCAAAGGGGTCATCAGTTGGGATCCTTGCCGGAATTGTCTTGCGGGCTCATTTTTACCAGCGTCTGCTGCACGGGCGTTTCATGGGCCGGCAAGGTGCCAGGGCCCGGCGTGGCGTCGGACGAGGCATGCGAGCCGGTCATCAGGAGGCCAAGTTCGGTTTCGTCAGCCGTAGCCGGATCAGCCTCGCCAACGATCTTGCCGTCGAAAATCACCAGAATACGATCGGCGAGCGAGCGGATTTCATCCAGTTCCACCGAGACGAGCAGGATGGCCTTGCCGGCATCGCGCATCTTGATGATCTGATTGTGGATGAATTCGATGGCGCCGATATCGACGCCACGCGTCGGCTGGCCGACAATGAGCACATCGGGATTGCGCTCCATTTCGCGCGCCAGGACGATCTTCTGCTGATTGCCGCCGGAGAAATTCGCGGTTTTGAGATCGAGATTGGGCGGGCGGATGTCGAATTTCTTGATGTAGTCTTCGGCGGTGGCGCGGGCCTTGGCGATGTCGAGGCCGGGGCCGGCACCATAGGAATGCTGATAGCCCAGAATGGTGTTTTCCCACTGGGAAAAGGTGGTCACAAGCCCCATGCGCAGGCGATCTTCGGGGACATGGGCGAGACCGGCGGCGCGGGCGCGGGCGGCGCCGTCGTCGCCTTCAAGGCTCAATATTTCGCCATTGAGGCGGATGGTGCCCAAGAGCTGATCGCGCATGCCGGCGATGGATTCGAGCAGCTCGGACTGACCATTGCCGGCGACGCCGGCAATGCCGACGATTTCGCCGGCGCGAACCTGGAACGACACGCCCTTTACGCGCGGCACCTTGAAATCGTCGGTGACGACGAGATTTTCGACATCGAGCAGCACTTTTCCCGGGCTGGCGGGGCCTTTTTCAACGCGGAGCAGCACGCGGCGGCCGACCATCAGCTCGGCCAATTCGCCGGGCGAGGTTTCGCTCGTGGTCAGGGTCTTGACCATGGCGCCCTGGCGCATGACCGAGACTTCATCGGTGATGGCCATGATTTCACGCAGCTTGTGCGTGATGAGGATGATGGTTTTGCCCTCTTCGCGCAGCTTGCCGAGGATGCGGAAGAGGTGGTCGGCCTCGTCGGGGGTCAGAACGCCGGTGGGCTCGTCGAGGATCAGGGTCTCGGCGCCGCGATAGAGAGCCTTGAGAATTTCGACGCGCTGCTGCTGGCCGACCGAGAGGTTTTCGATGATGGCATCGGGATCGACCTCGAGGCCGTAGTCGCGGGCCAGCGCCTTGAGCTGGGTGCGCGCCTTGTTCAGCGTCGGGGCAAGAAAGGCGGAATCCTCGGCGCCGAGGACGACGTTTTCGAGGACGGAGAAATTGTCGACCAGCATGAAGTGCTGATGGACCATGCCGATGCCGAGAGCGAGGGCATGGCGTGAATCGGTGATGGTGGCCGGGGTGCCATTGACGCGGATTTCGCCGCTATCGGCGGTGTAAAATCCATAAAGGATCGACATCAGGGTCGATTTGCCGGCGCCGTTTTCGCCCACGATGCCATGCACCGTGCCGCGCTTGATGGCGAGGTGAATGTCGCGATTGGCGTGGACCGGGCCGAAATGCTTGTTGATGCCGACAAGCTCGATAGCGAGCGGGGCAGCAGCGGTCCCTTCGGACCGCTGCGCATTTGTCGGGTGAAGACTTGTCATTGGGCGAAGTCCTCCCCTTCTTCGTTCAATTTAGAGAGACGGGCACGCCTTGTCGGTGCGGAAATCGTGCACGGTGACGGCGCCCGAGATGATGTCGGCAGTGGCCTTGTCGACCGCAGCCTTCATGTCATCGGTGATGAGCGAAGCATTGTTGTCGTCGAAGGCTGCGCCAACGCCGTCTTCGGCAAGGCCGAGAACGATGGTGCCGGGAGCCCAGGTGCCGTCTTCGACGCCCTTCATGGCGTTGTAGGTGGCGACGTCGACGCGCTTGACCATGGAGGTCAGGACCGAACCGGGATGGAGGTGGTTCTGGTTGCTGTCGACACCGATGCCGAACTTGCCGGCATCGGCCGCAGCCTGGAGCACACCGGCGCCAGCGCCGCCGGCAACCTGGAACACCACGTCCACGCCCTGGTCGAGCTGGGACTTGGCGACTTCGGTGGCCTTGCCGGGATCGTTGAAGGCCTCAAAGCCGGTGCCGACATAGGTTTCGAGAACCTGGATATCGGGGTTCACCGACTTGGCGCCCTGGGCATAGCCGCAGGCAAAAGCTTCGAGCAGGTCGAAGTTGAAGGCCGGAACGACGCCGATCTTGCCCGTCTCCGACTTCATGGCAGCCAGGATGCCGACAAGGTAGGAGCCTTCCTGTTCCTTGAAGACGACCGACTGCACGTTGGGCAGGTCAACGACGGTGTCGATGATGGTGAACTTGGTATCGGGGAATTCCGGCGCCACGGTCTTGAGCGCGGTTTCCCACGAGAAGCCGGGCATGACGATCGGATTATTGCCGCGCGCGGCGAACTGGCGGATGGCCTGTTCGCGCATGGCGTCGCCCGAAATTTCGAGGTCCTGATAGGCGCCGCCTTCGGCCTTGAACATTTCGGCGCCGTTATAGGCGGCTTCGTTGAAGGATTTGTCGAACTTGCCGCCGCCGTCATAAACGAGCGCGGCATCGGCAAAGGCGCTGCCCGCCATCAGGGCGCTTACAGCGACGCCACCGGCAACGGCCCTGGCGAGGATCGAAAGTTTCATTGTGTGTCTCCCTGTCTCGCAGCGGACGCAAGAAATGCACCCTCGATTATCCGCATGCGCTGAAGGGCGATAAAATCGTGCAATCACGCCCTAAGCAAGGGGGCCGACGTCAAATTTTTCCGCTTGGTCAAAAATTGGCGTTAATTTGCCGTGCCGGCGCCTTACCAGCGGGCGAGAATGGCGGAGAACAGGGCGCCGAGATCGACATCGGCATAGAGCACAGCCAGGATGGCGGCGAAGGCGATGGCATAGAGGGCGAGGCTGTCGCGGGAGGAACTGGACATGTGCGATTTGAGACAAATTGTAATGAAGGACGCACTGTCTCTACAGGTCAGGCCGGGGCGGGATTAAGGCCGGTTCGGGGCGGATATGGACGTGGTTAAGGCTAAGTAAATGCTCAGGGATTTTCGGGCGGGAGCGGGGTTACCTCGACGCCGGCGGCACTGCCGAACCGTTCGAAAAACCCATCGATGATGCGCTGGGCCGAATTGCCGATAATGGCTTTGCCCAGTTTCATGATCTGGCCCGAGGCGCCGCCATTGGCGGCAAAGGTGAGGAGCGTGTTTTCCCCGTCATCGGCGAGCGATACGTCGGCGCTGCCTTCGGCAAGGCCGAGAAGTCCGCCCTTGCCGCGGCCGGACAGGGTATAGCTGGTGGCCGGGACGATATTGGAAAGGGTCAGTTCGCCCTTGAAGGTCGGGTGCATGACGCCGAGATTGACCTTGATCTCGAGGTCCAGCGTTTCGGGGCCGGACCAGGCGATGAGATGGCAGCCGGGAATGGCGGCCTTGAGCATTTCGGGATCGTTGAGCGCATCCCAGATCCGGGCGCGCGGGGCGGCCATCTTATAGCGTCCACCGAACTCCATCAGATCTGCCCTGCAATGGCGCAAGACGAGGGGCCGGCCCTGTCGCAATGCCGGCATGATGATGGGGCAAGACTGTTCGTATCCATGGCGGGAAAACCCTACTCTTTACGTGCGGCTTTTTCGCACCAATATGGACTAAATAGTTGCTGGGATGGGGGGATGCAATTGTCAGCAGGGTCCCCACGCGCAATCTAAGGGGCATAGGCACAAGCCGGCCCCGCAAGCCAAACTATGCCAGGGAGCAGATGATGACCGACCAAGTGACGACCGCCCCGCAGACCAGCGCGCCGGCCCTTGCCGAAAAGCCGTTGCAGTACCTGGACAAGGCGGTCAACGCCATCCGCGACCTCGGCATCTGGCCCGAGCAGCAGGGCGAACAGCCGATCACCGGGCTTTTGAGCCAGATCACCGAATTGGACGAAACCCGTGTCATCCTGATCGGCCGCACGCTGTCCCAGGCGAGCGCCTTCAACGAAGTGGTGCGCGAGCAGGTGGCGGCCATGAAGATCGGCGAGCGCTACGAGGACATTACCAAAGGCTTCGACTCGATCCGCGACGATGCCAAGGGCATGGTCGACCAACTCGCCGACAACAAGCTCGACCTGCTCGAGCGCGCGTCCAATGTCTGGATGAAGGTGAGCCGCGGCGATATTGCGACGCGCTTTAACAAGATCCGCGACACCTATCTCGAAGTCACCAAGGACACCAAGGACCAGATCGACCGCGAGCAGACGATTCTGGAAGCCTATCGCGATTTCCGCGGCGCCCTGAAACAGTCCGAAGTCATGGCGCTCGAAGTGCTGCAGACGGCGGAAAAGCGCCTCGAAGAACAAAAGAACATCCTGCAGAAGGCGGCCGACGAACTGGCCGCTTTTGCCGGCACGCAACCGGCAGACCGGGCACGCCTTGAAATGGCGCGCGACGAAAAGCTGCGCGACATGCAGAACGAGGAAAAGCGCTACCAGATCGCCAAGGACCTCTCGGACAACCTGACCATTTCCTACAATACTTCGGAAGTGGTGATGGCGCGCCTGATGCAGACGACCAATGCCAAGGAACGCGTCTACCAGCAGTCGATCTCGTTCTTCTCGACCAATGAGACGGTGCTCACCGCGCTTTCAGCGTCCTTCACCGGCATGTTTGGCCTGCATGAATCCACCCAGACGCTGAATGCGATGAAGGAAGGCATGTCCAAGAGCCTCGAAACGCTCTCGGAGATTGGCGACAAGGTGCAGGAAGAAGCGGTCAAGGCGGGCTATGGCCCGACCGTGCGCGCCGATGCGGTCAAGAAGCTGGTCGATTCCGTCGTCAACTTCCAGGAAAAGAGCCGCACCATCATCAACGAGATGCGGGTGGCCTCGACCAAGAACTCGGCCGAAATCCGCGACGCGGTGGAAGACGGCAAGCGGCGCCTGGCAACGCTGGCTGCCGAGGGCAATGCGCTGCTGCTCGAGACCAAGAACTGAGGCGCGGCAAGATTTGCTGAAAACGTGTTCTTAATGATTGCCTTTCACCCACTGGTTGTCATCCCGGCGAAGGCCGGGATGACAGGTGGGACTAGCCCTGCACGAACACGGATTGCTCTGACTATGCATAGCGGCGACAGGAATAAGAAAAGAGGATGAGCGACGCGACAGCCAAACCGGCTGCCCCACTCGATGAAGTCATGCTGGCCATGGACGTGGTGGATACGCTCCGCCACCGCCAGGACCTTGTGACCCGCGAACTCGACGGCACGGCGCGCGAGAGCCAGTTGATCGAGCGCCTGCGCGAGGTCTATCGCCAGCAGGGTATCGAGGTCCCCGACCACATTCTGCGCGAAGGCGTCGAAGCCCTGGCCGAGAGCCGCTTTGCCTATGACCCGCCGGCGCCGAGCTTCAAGACGAGCCTGGCGCGGCTCTATGTCGGCCGCAAGCGCTGGGGACGGCCGGTGCTGCTGGCGCTGGGCGCAATCCTTGTGCTGGGCGTGGGCTATTTTGGCGTCTATCGGCCCTTTCAGGCGGGGCAGGAGCATCGTAGCCAGGTCGAACTGACCGAGGGTCTGCCGGCGCAGATGGATGCGCTCTACAAGACCATTTTCGACGAGACCAAGGTGCAGCAGGCCGTGGTGCAGGCCGATGCGCTGATCAGCCGGGGCAAGGCCTTTGCCGCCGAAGGCAACCGGGCCGGGGCCGAAGGGATCGTGGCGGACCTGACGGCGCTGCGCGACAGGCTGCGACAGGAATATGTGGTGCGCGTCGTCAATCGCCCCGACGAACAATCGGGCTTCTGGACCTTTCCCGAGATCAATACCGATGCGACGAACTACTATCTCGTGGTCGAGGCGATCGACCCGAGCGGCAAGGCCCTGAGCCTGCCGATCCTGAACGAAGAAACCGGGGAGACCGAAGTGGTCGCCCAATGGGGCCAGCGGGTGCCGGAATCGGTCTATAACGCGGTGGCCAACGACAAGCGCGACGATGGCATTATCCAGGCCAATGAAGTGGGCCGGAAATCGGATGGCTTCCTCGATGTCGAATTTCAGATGCCGGTGCTGGACGGCGCGGTAACCCGGTGGTGATGACATGAGCATAGGTGGTCCACAGGCCCTCGCCTCCCTTGAAGAAGCGATGCGCGACATCCGCCGCGAGGAAGACGAGATTGCCCGCCGGCTGGCGCGCTCGACCGAAATCGTCGCCAAGATCAAGGAAAGCGAAGCGGAGCTGTTTCGCCAGCTGGCGCAATTGCGGCTCGACCCGGCCGTTCAGGCCGAACTCGACGGACGGATTTCATCGGCCGAGAGCAAGGCGCGCGAATCGCTGAAGTCGCATGGCAAGGCGGTCGAACAGGCGCAAAAGACCATAGAGGACCTTGAGGCCGGACGGATGTCGCTGGTCGAGCGCCGCCGCGATGCCGTGGCGGACCTGGCCGAAAAGCAGAAGGCGCTCGACGCGCTTTTGCGAGAGGTTTCGGCCCGGCTCGAAACCGATCCCGCCTATGCCGAAAAGCGGGACGCGGCGAAAGCGCTGGGGGAAGTGGCCGACCAGTCGATGGAAAAGACCCGGCTGGCCGAAACCGACCGCGAAGAAAAGGGCAAGCCTTATCGCGACGATCCGCTCTTCATGTATCTGTGGGAGAGCGGCTACGGCACCTCGGCCTATAAGGCCAATAATCTCGTGCGCTATCTCGATGGGCTCGTTGCCGGTCTTATCGGCTTTCAGAAGGCGCGGCCCAATTATGCCATGCTCAACGATATTCCGCTGCGGCTGCGCGAGCATGCCGAGCGGCAGGAAGCCAATGCGCAGGCGGCGGAAGCTGCGCTAGCGGCCCTTGCCAATGAGGCGGCAGATGCGGCGGGGGGCAAGCCGCTGCGTGATGCCAAGGCCAAGGCCGAGGCCGATGTGCAGGCGATCGATGCGGCCATTGTCGAGGCGGAGGACAAGCGCAACGAGGCCGGCGAAGCGCTCCAAGCGCTCACCAATGACAGCGACCCGGCCCTGGCTTCGGCCGCGGCGGCGCTGGCTGCGGCGCTGGGCCAGGAAGATATTCAGACGCTCCTCGCCGAGGCGCGGCGCACGCGCACCGGCAAGGACGATACGATCGTCGCCCAGATCGATGAATCGCGCACCCGCATGCGCGAGGAAGAAGAGGAAAGCCGGGACCTGCGCGAGCGCAGCAAGACCCTGGCCGCGCGGCGGCGCGAACTCGAAGACATCCAGTGGGAATTCAAGAAGCAGCGCTTTGACGATCCGCGCTCGACATTCAGGGAAGACAAGCTGGTCGGAGACCTTCTCAACGACTTCCTGCGCGGCGGTATTTCGGCGGCGAGCTATTGGGACCAGTGGCGGAAAAGCCAGAACTGGGCGCCGGGCAATGAATGGGGCGCGGGCAATGCCTCGACGCGCCGCAATGGCGCCGGCAATTCCTCGCCCTGGAGCGACCAGGGCGGGTTCCGCTGGCCGGACAATAGTTTTGGCGGCAATGGCGCGGGCGGAAAGTCGAAACCCTCGAGCGGCGGCTTTGGCGGCGGCTGGGGTGGCGGCGGCAATAGCGGCGGTGGCGGTTTTTCCCGGCCACGGACGGGCAGCGCGGGAACGCGCAAGCAGGGCGGATTCAAGACCGGCGGCGGGTTTTAGCAGGCCCCGCAGGGGAGCGGTGGGCAGCTGTCACCGCCTCTGTCTTGGCCGCGCGGCCCGGAGACGCCACAGACTTTGCCAGCGAGCGTGCCGACTCCCCCTCCCAGCCTCCCCCATCAAGG
>DATMSG010000030.1:0-13208 GCA_035565515.1 Devosia sp. | reverse complement strand
TTTTCCTTCAGCCTGGATCAATCTATATGTTCGGAAACGCGCTCTAGACCCTAGGGATTCCGGGGCCTTCCGGATAGCTTGGATAATTCTGGCAGCTCACCTAGAGCACGCATCGTGTTGAGGACTTTGCATGACCGCCCGTATCTACCGCCCTGCCCGCAACGCCATGCAGTCCGGCAAGGGCAAGTCCCGGCAATGGGTTCTGGTGCACGAGCCGATCACCGCACGCCAGATCGAGCCGCTGATGGGCTATACCAGCAGCTCCGATATGCGCCAGCAGATCAAGCTGTCCTTTGACTCTCTGGAAGATGCGGAAGCCTATGCCCAGCGCAATGGCATCGAATACACCGTGCAGCCGGCGCATGACGCGACGCCGAAGCGCGTGAGCTATCCCGACAATTTCAAGTCCGATCGCAAGACGCCCTGGACGCACTGACCTCAGAGTCAGCAAGAGATTCCGAAAAGCGCCACAAGCGATTGTGGCGCTTTTGTTTTTGGTCGCTCAGATCAATCTTTGCCGTTATCGTTCGGAACGACCGTCGACGACAAGGAGAGCCCGCTTGTTCATTCGCCGCAGCCTCGCCGTTCTGACCTTTGCACTGGCCTTTGCCGGCGCCCCCCAGGCAGCGCCAGCGATCTGGAAGGTCAGCGATGCCGATAGTTCCATCTGGCTTTTCGGCTCTATCCACCTGCTGCCGCCGGGAACGGAATGGCGTACGGACCTGTTCGAAAGCCTGATTGATGAAGCGGACCGGGTCTATTTCGAGACCGATCTCGGCCCCGAAGCGCAGCCACGGATCATCGCACTCAGCATGGAGCGCGGCTTTGCGAGGGATGGGCGTCTGCTCAATCACAGAATCGGCGACAAGCTGATGGGCAAGGTTCGGTCGGCGGCGGAGCGATTCGCCGTCCCGGTGCCAACTCTGCTGGCAATGCAGCCGTGGATGGCGGCAAGTACCATTTCCATTTCGGCCCTGGTGCAAGCGGGGTACGATCCCAGTGCCGGGGTCGATAGCGAATTGCAGATGGGCATTCCGGCCGAGCGGCAGGGCTTTCTGGAGACGGCGGAGCAGCAGATCGACATCATTGCCGGCGGCAGTGAGGAAGATCAGATCATCATGCTCCAGGCGACGCTTTCCGAAGTCGAGCGCATCGTGACCATGATCGACGAGATGAAGCAAGCCTGGCTCGCCGGCACGCCGGAGACGCTGGCCGAACTGTTCCTTGCCGAGATGGGCGCTTATGGCGAGGGTTTTATGGAAAGGCTTATCGTGGAGCGCAACAAGAACTGGGCCGAGCAGATCGAGGTCATGCTGGCGGAGAACGAGGCGGCCTTTCTGGTGGTCGGCGCCGGACATCTCGTGGGCGAACACAGCGTCGTCAAGCTACTGGAACAGCAGGGTTTTTCAAGCGAACGCGTGCAATAGAAAGTCGCCCGGCGCGAGGGCCGGGCGACTGAAGATCAGATGTCGGCCAAGCGCGTCCACTTGCTGTCGTTGCTGCTGGATTTCACCGAGGCAGTGATGAACTGCATGCCCTCGACGCCATCGGCGAGGGAGGGGAGCAGGCCTTCATAGGCAGCGCCATCGCCGCGAATGACGGAAGCGAACTGGCTGTAGAGCGTGGCGAAGGCTTCGAGATAGCCCTCCGGATGGCCCGAGGGAATGCGAACATTCATGGTCGAAGCGGCATTTCCGGAGATGGCACCGCCGCGCGTAAGTAGCTGGCGCGGCTTACCAAATTCGGTGAACCACATATAGTTCGGATTGTCCTGGCGCCATTCGAGCCCGCCCTTGTCGCCATAGACGCGAAGCTGCAGGCCGTTCTCGCAACCCACGGCAACCTGGCTGGCCCAGAGCATGCCTTTGGCCCCGCCTTCGAAGCGCAGCATGATGTGGACGTTGTCGTCGAGCTGGCGGCCGGGGACGAAGGCGGTCAGGTCGGCGGAAACAGCCTCAGTTTTCAAGCCTGTAACAAAACGGGCGAGGTTGTAGGCGTGAGTGCCGATGTCGCCGATGGCGCCGCCGGCGCCTGAGCGGGCGGGATCGGTGCGCCAGGAGGCCTGCTTGTTATCGTCGCCGGTGGCTTCGGTCAGCCAATCCTGCGGGTACTCGGCCTGAACGACGCGGATCTTGCCCAGCGCGCCGGAAGCGACGAGTTCGCGGGCCTGGCGGATCAGTGGATAGCCGGTGTAATTGTGCGTGAGCAGAAATTTAGCACCGTTTTTCGGCTTTATTTCCAATAGCTTACGTGCGTCTTCCAAAGTCGAGGTGACCGGCTTGTCGCAGATGACGTGGATGCCGGCTTCGAGGAAGGCTTTTGCCGGCCCGAAGTGCATGTGGTTGGGCGTGACGATCGAAACGGCCTGGATTCCGTCCGGGCGGGCGGCTTCGGCGCGGGCCATTTCTTCGTAGGAAGTGTAGATGCGATCTTCGGCGAGGCCGAGATTTTTGCCGGATTCCCGGGCGATTTCGGGGCGCGAGGAGAGTGCGCCGGCCACAAGATCATAGTCGCCATCGAGGCGGGCGGCGATGCGGTGAACGTAGCCGATAAAGGCTCCCGTACCGCCGCCAACCATGCCGAGACGAATGCGCTTTGCGCCGTTTTCAGCCATTTTTTGCGTCCTTAAAACTGCAATTGGGTAGCAGACTGTTAGCATCGAGAGGGTCGCTGGCGCGAATGCGTCAACGACCCGCTGTTCGGCTCAGCCGAGGCCCAGCATCTTGCGATTGGCAGCCTTGTCGGTCCCGCCCGAAGCGAAATCGTCGAAGGCTTTTTCGGTGACGCGGATGATGTAGTTCGCGATGAGCTCGGCGCCTTCCCGCGCGCCATCTTCGGGATGCTTCAGAGCGCACTCCCATTCGAGCACGGCCCAACCCTTGAAGTCGTTCGCGGCCATCTTGGCAAAGATCGCGGGGAAATCGACCTGACCATCGCCGATGGAGCGGAAGCGCCCTGCCCGGTTCACCCAGGACTGGAAACCGCCATAGACGCCCTGACGGCCGCTGGGGTTGAACTCTGCGTCCTTCACATGGAAGGCCTTGATGCGGTCCTTGTAGATGTCGATGTAGTCGAGATAGTCGAGCTGCTGCAGGACGAAGTGGCTGGGATCGTAGAGCAGGTTGGCGCGCGGGTGGTTTTTGACGCGCTCGAGGAACATCTCGTAGGACATGCCGTCATGCAGGTCTTCGCCGGGGTGGATTTCGTAGCAGACGTCGACGCCGGCATCGTCGAAGGCATTGAGGATCGGGGTCCAGCGGCGGGCCAGTTCATCGAAGGCTTCTTCGACGAGACCGGCGGGGCGCTGCGGCCAGGGATAGATATAGGGCCAGGCGAGCGAGCCGGAGAAGGTGGCATGGGCGTTGAGGCCGAGGTTTTTGGAAGCCTTGGCGGCGTTGAGAAGCGTCTGGACCGCCCATTCCTGACGGGCCTTGGGATTGCCGTGGACCGATGCCGGGGCAAAGCCGTCAAAGGCGGTGTCATAGGCGGGGTGAACGGCGACGAGCTGGCCCTGAAGATGGGTCGAGAGTTCGGTGATCTCAAGGCCGTGGCTGTTCACGATGCCCTTGATCTCATCGGCATAAGTTTTGGAATTGGCCGCCTTTTCGAGATCGATGAAGCTCGACACCCAGGTCGGAATCTGGACGCCCTTATAGCCGAGGCCGGCAGCCCACTTGCAGATATTGTCGAGCGTGTCGAAGGGAGCCTGATCGCCCGCAAACTGGGCGAGAAAAATTGCTGGGCCCTTGATGGTCGTGGCCATGAGACTTCTCCTCTTGTGGCCCCGTAAACCGCCTCAGCCGGGGCTCCTTTGATGATGCAGGGCGACGATCGCTCGCCGCCCTGACATGTTAGATCACAGTGTTGACCGACATAAGATGCCTGTCAATGATGTACGTTCATCAAGCCTTGAGCAGGGCCCGGGCTTCCTCGATGCCGAGGGCGCGGGGGCGCTCGCAGGTGGTCTGCAGGGTCAGCACCTGGCCGGTTTCGCCCGCCTTGAGCAGGCCCGTCATGACTTCGACCACATGCAGGGCGACGTCGAGGCCGCAGCGCGCGGTCTGGCCGGTTTCGTGCGATTGCAGCATGTCGGCAAGGCCGGCGCAACGGTAGTTGGCGCGCGGAATGGCCTTGTCGAGTTCCTGATTGGGCTTGCCGAAGGGATGGTCCCAGGGGGTGACCGGGGTCCTGGTGCCATCGAGGGCGGCGGTGACCAGATCGCCGCCGAAGAAGTTCGGATCGGGCACGAAGATCGAACCGTCGGTGCCGTAAAGCTCGATATTGTGGTGGCCGTGGGCCGCCACGTCCCAGCTGGCGCCGATGGTGACGATGGCGCCATTGTGGAATTCGAGCACGCCGTGGATCGTGGTCGGGGTGCCGACCTTGACGAAGGTGCCCTTATTGGGGCCTTCGGCGGTCACTTCGCGTTCGGCACGGGCCATATTGGTGAAGGCCGAAAGGCGCTTGACCGGGCCGAGCAGGTGCACGAGGTCGGTGATGTAATAGGGACCGAGATCGAGGATCGGGCCGCCGCCGGGCTGGAAGAAGAAGTCCGGATTGGGATGCCAGTGCTCCATGCCGCGGCTCATGACGTGGGTCGTGCCGCTCATGATCTTGCCGAGCTTGCCGCTGTCGATGATGTCGCGGGCCTGCTGGTGAGCGCCGCCGAGGAAGGTATCGGGGGCCGAACCGACTTTCAGGCCACGCTCATCGGCTGCCTTCTTGAGGGCAAGGCCCTCTTCGACGGAGAGCACGAAGGGCTTTTCGGAATAGGCATGCTTGCCGGCCGAGATGATGTCGGACGACACCTTGTAGTGGGTCGCCGGGATCGTGAGGTTCACGATCACATCGATCTCGCTGTTCTTGAGCAGCTCGTCGGGCGTCTGGGCGGCAACGCCGAATTCATCAGCGCGCTTCCTGGCGGCCTCGGGAAGAATATCGGCCACGGCGCGCACTTCGAGCCCCTTGAACAGGGGCGCGAGGCGCAGATAGGCAGCCGAGATATTGCCGGCACCCATGATGCCGACGCCATAGGTCTTTGCCATTCTCAGACTCCATAACCCTTGAGAGCGGCGGCCGCATTGCGCGCGAAGCGAATGGCATCGCTTGGCTTGTCATGCTCGGCGACGAAGAAACGCGCCTTGGTCTTGGCCTTGATCTGGTTGATGTAATTCGGCCAGTCCAGCGTACCGGTGCCGACGTCTGCCCAACCGTCTTCATCGAGTTTCTCGCCAGCGGGGGCGATGTCCTTGACGTGGACTGCGGTGATGCGGCTGCCCAGCTTGTCGATCCAGAACAGGGGATCTTCATTGGCGCGGATGACCCAGGCCAAGTCCATTTCCCACTGGGTATCGGGGGACGCGTCGAGGATCAGTTCCATCGGGGTCTTGCCATTGGCGTCCTTGGCAAATTCCCAATGGTGGTTGTGATAGCCAAAGCCCTTGCCGGCGGCCTTGAAGGCGGCGGCAATCTTGCCAAGGCCGGCCGCAAAGCCCTGCCAATCGCCGGTACCGTTGCGATAGTCCTCGGAGGGCGGGGCGGGGCAATAGACGGTCTGGATGCCGACGGTCTCAACGATACGCAGCGCAGCGTCGGTATCTTCGAGCTGGGCATAACCCATATGGGCGGTCGGCATGGTCAGGCCGGCATTCTTGAGGCTCGCAGCCAGGGCGGCGGGATCGGCAAACTGACCGCCCCACCCTTCGACCTGGGTATAGCCAAGCCCTGCAAGGGTCTTGAGCGTTTCGTCCAGCGACGCTTCATTGCGCGCACTGTAAAGCTGATAGGAAAAGTCCATCACGGGCCTCTTTGGTGTGTTGTTTGCGACCGCATCGGGGCGATGCCAGATAACCGGACCGGGCGGCGCAGTCGCGTCACACGGGCAGTTCCATTGCCGCAAAAGTAAGCCGCCGTTTATCCGGCGGACGAAGCGGCGCCGGGGATGGCGCCGCCTGAAGATGCAAATGTCACAGACGGTTTTCGGTTTCGGCGTTGAACAGCGAACCGCGGGCGATGTCGAAGCCAACGGTCACCTTGTCACCGACACTGAGCGGAATGTCGCTGCTGCAACGGAAGGTCACCGGCACGCCGGCAACCTTGGTCCAGGCCAGGGTTTCCGAACCCATGGGCTCGACGATTTCGATGTCGGCCGCGGTCGTGAACGGCATGCCCTGGGCGGCATCGCCCAGAAGAATGTGTTCGGGACGAACGCCGAGGACCGCCTTGAGCGAGCCAGCGGGCGAAGCAGCGAAATCGTAGGAGCCGACCGGAATCCGGGTGCCGTCGGCAGCAGTAAAGGTGGTGCCATCGACCGAACCTTCGATGAAGTTCATCGAGGGCGAGCCGATGAAGCCGGCCACGTAGAGATTGGTCGGCTTGTTGTAGATGGTGTGCGGATCGGCCAGCTGCTGGATGACACCATTCTTCATGATGGCGATGCGATCGGCCAGCGTGAGGGCTTCGATCTGATCGTGGGTCACGTAGATCATGGTGTTCTTCAGGCGCTGGTGCAGGCGCTTGATTTCGACGCGCAGGTCCGAACGCAGTTTGGCGTCGAGATTGGACAGCGGCTCGTCGAAGAGGAACACGTCCACATCGCGCACCAGCGCACGGCCGATGGCGACGCGCTGGCGCTGGCCGCCAGAGAGATTGGCCGGCTTGCGCTTGAGCAGTGGCTGGATCTGCAGGATTTCGGCGGCGCGGGCAACGCGACGCTCGATCTCGTCCTTGGGCATGCCGGCGACGCGGAGGCCGAAGGAGAGGTTCCGCTCGACGGTCATCTGCGGATAGAGCGCATAGGACTGGAACACCATGCCGATGCCGCGGTCCTTGGGCTCGAGCCAGGTGACGTTCTTGCCGCCGATGAAGATCTGCCCGTCGGACACATCGAGAAGGCCGGCAATGCAATTGAGCAGGGTCGACTTGCCGCAGCCCGAGGGCCCGAGCAGCACGATGAATTCGCCCTGGGCAATGTCGAGATTGAGGTGTTCGAGCACCTTCACACTGCCGAAATTGAGCGAGAGGTCCTTGATGGAAACGCTGTGTTGCATTGGGTTATCCCTTCACCGCACCGGCGGCAACGCCGCGGACGAACCACTTGCCGGATACGAAATAGACAGTGAGCGGCACGAGACCGGTCAGCACGGTGGCGGCCATGTTCACGTTGTATTCGGGCGTGCCCTGGGCCGAGTTGACGATATTGTTGAGCTGGACGGTCATCGGGTAGTTCTGCGTGCCGGCGAAGACGACGCCGAACAGGAAGTCGTTCCAGATGCCGGTGATCTGCAGGATCAGCGCCACGACGAAAATCGGCAGCGACATGGGGAGCATGATCTCGAAGAAAATGCGCCAGAACCCTGCCCCATCGACGCGGGCCGCCTTGAACAATTCCTGCGGCAGCGAGGCAAAATAATTGCGGAACAGCAGGGTCAGGATCGGCATGCCGAAGACGGTGTGGATGAGAATGACGGCCTGAAGCGTGCCGAAAATCTTGAGCTCGCGCGTGATCATCACCAGCGGATAGAGCATCACCTGATAGGGGATGAACGAGCCGAAGATGAGAATGGCGAAGAAGATTTCCGAGCCCTTGAAGCGCCAGTTGATCAGCGCATAGCCGTTCACCGCCGCAATGAAGATCGAGACGATGGTCGAGGGGATGGTGATCTTCACCGAGTTCCAGAAGCCGGGGGCGAGGCCCTGGCAATTCAGACCCGTGCAGGCGCTGCTCCAGGCTTTCACCCAGGCATCGAAATTGGGCGCCTGTGGCAGCGCGAAGATGTTGCCGAAACGGATTTCCGGCATGGTCTTCAGCGATGTGGCGATCATCACATAGAGCGGGAAGAGATAGTAGAGCGAGAAGAAGAACAGCACCGAATAGATGATGATCTTGCGCGGGGTGAAGAACGGTTTTGGCCTGGGGCCGCGGGCTTCGACGATCTCGCCGGAAGCGGTGGTGGGCGCGGAACCGGCCATGGTTGCGGTCTGGCTCATGTGCGTTTCCCCTTGCCGCCGAATTCGAGATAGGCCCACGGGACCATGATGATGAGAACGGTGAGCAGCATCATGGTGGCAGCGGCCAGACCCTGGCCGATATTGCCGCCCGAGAACATGTAGTTGAAAACGTATTTTGCCGGCACTTCGGAGGAAATGCCCGGTCCGCCATTGGTCAGCGCGACCACAAGGTCATAGAGACGGACAACGCCCGAGCCGAGGATCACGATGGCGGTGATGAGCACGCCGCGCATCATCGGAAGAACGATGGACACATAGGTGCGCCAGGTGGGAATGCCATCGACGCGCGCGGCCTTCCAGACTTCCTCATCGACGCCGCGCAGCCCGGCGAGCATCAGCACCATGCAAAAGCCCGTGCCGTGCCAGAGGCCGGCAATGAGCATGGCAAACAGCACCATGCGCGGATTGGCGATCCAATCGAAGGTGAAATTGGTCCAGCCCAGATTGCGCAGCGTGCCCTGCAGGCCCAGCGTCGGGTTCATGATCCACTGCCAGACAAGGCCCGTCACGATGAACGAGAGGGCGAAGGGGTAGAGCATGATCGTGCGGAACGCGCTTTCGAAGCGGATTTTCTGGTCGATCAGGACGGCGAGAATAAAGCCGATGACCAGCGTGAACACCAGCGACATCGAGCCATAGAGCACCAGGTTCCAGACCGATACGTTCCAGCGCGAGGTGGCGAACAGGCGTTCGTACTGCTCGAAGCCGACAAACTTGCCCGTGGGCAGGAGCTTGGAATTGGTGAATGAGTAATAGACCGTCCAGATGGTACAGCCGACGAAGACCACCAGCACCGTCGCCACCATGGGCAGGGCTGCAATTTTGGCGGGCAGGTTGTGGAAGAATAATCTTTGCAGCAGGCCGGGACGATCAACTGTCTCGATACCCGCCTCCATGGGAGCGGCAGTGTCCGCCATGTGTCTCTCCAAGAGCACGTGGCCGACCTTGTCGAGCAAGGCCGACCACGGATTTCAAAGGCGGGAGCGTGCTCCCGCCAGGCTAGACGACGGCTTAGGCGGCCGACTCGATGATCGAGGCATAGCGCTCGATGTAGTCATCGACAGTGATGCTGTCGTCGCCCAGGAACTCGGTGTTGAGATCCTGAAGCTGCTGCTGGGTGTCGCTCGAGAGCGCGAAGTCACCGGAGGGCAGCAGGCCGTTCTCGAGCAGGCCCAGAGCCTTCTGCATGCACGGATTGGCAGCCGACAGATCGATGTCGGTGCGGATCGGCATGGAGCCCTTGACCAGGTTGAACTTGAGCTGGGCTTCGGGCGAGATCAGGATGCGGGCAAGCTGGTTCTGAGCTTCGATGACGGCCGGATCGGTGCCTTCGGGCAGGACCGGGAAGTAGAAGGAGTCGCCGCCGCCGGTCAGCTGGTCGCCCAGGCCGAGAGCGGGGAGACATTCGTAGTCCTTGCCGGGAACGCCGCCGGCAACCTGAAGGTCGCCCTGCAGCCAGTCGCCGTGGATATTGCCCGCGGCAGTGCCTTCGAGCAGCTGCGTACCGACGTCGCCGAAGGACGGCACCATGGTTTCGGGCGAAACGACCTTGCGCAGTTCGTCGAGCGCTTCGGCAACCTTGCGGAATTCGGGCCCGCGAACGGCTTCGGCATCCTTGTCGCGGTTGATGGCGAGGACGAGATCCGACCCACCCAGACCCGACATCAGAACGCCCGGAATGCCCGAGAAGGGCCAGCCGGTGGCAAGACCGAACGGCAGGATGCCAGCTTCTTCGAGAGCAGGCCAGGAGGCGACGTATTCGTTCCAATCCTTGGGAACGGGCTGACCGATCTTTTCATAGGCCTTGGTGGAGAGCCACAGCCAATCCCACGAGTGGATATTGATCGGCAGGCAGTAGAGACCGCCTTCGTAACGGCACGGCTCGAGCAGGCTCTGGTCGACATAGAAGCTGTCGATATCGAGATCGGCAACCACATCGGTCAGATCGCGGATCAGGCCGGCCTGGATGAGCTCCTCGGCGTCGCGGCCGGTGTTCATCTGGGTTGCGCCCATCGGGTCGCCGCCGATGATGCGGCTGATGATGACCGGGTTGGCGCCAGTGCCCGAACCGGCAAGCGCGGAGTCGACCCAGGTATTGCCGGTTTCGGCTTCAAAAACCTTGGCGAACTCGGCGATGGCAGCGGCTTCACCAGCCGACGTCCACCAGTGAGTCACTTCGAGATCGACTGCATAGGCCGACGTAGAGCCGAGCAGCGCGGTTGCCATAGCGGCAACCACTGCAAACTTCTTCATAGGAATGTCCTCCCAACGAACACGAGGGGCTATGTACCCCATTCATGCCGCCGACCTGCGGGTCCCCGTTTCCTCCAGACACCCCGACCGGCCGCGTGTAATCGATTGCATAACTAATCGAAACTGGTTGTGCAATCGATTTCAGGAGTTTCATACACGTCTTGCGGACCTGTCAAGATCGATTTAGACAGAATGGCATCCTGACAGCGAGAGGGGGCGCTGCCGGACGTGACTATGGAAAGAAAAACACCGACAATTCAAGACGTTGCGCGATTCGCCAATGTCTCGACGGCCACGGTCAGCCGTGCCCTCTCCTCGCCCGACAAGGTGAGCGAGGGAACGCGTGCCCGGGTATCCGAGGCCGTTCGTGCAACCGGTTACACGCTCAACCAGGCGGGCCGCTCCTTGCGGCAGCGGTCGGCAAAGACCATCCTCGTCGCCCTGCCCGATATTAGGAATCCTTTCTTCTCCTCCATCCTCGATGCGATCGAGCGGGAGGCGGCGGCGCGGGGCTATGGCGTCCTCGTCCTGAACCTTTATTTCGGGCACGAGACGGTCCGCCGGCTGCAGGATTTCCTGCTTTCCAACCGGGCCGACGGATTGCTGCTTCTGGACGGTTCGGTGGACACCTATCTGCTGCAGACAATCTCGAACCAGGCCGGGGCCATCCCCATTGTCGTTGCCTGCGAAGAAATCCCCAATTCGGGTTTTCATACCGTGCTCACCGACAATGTGGACGCCGCCGCGCGGGCGACGCAGCACCTGATCGACCTCGGCCACCGCCGCATCGGGCACCTTCTGGGGCCGGAGCACAATGTCGTGGCGCGCGAGCGGTTTACCGGGTTTGCGAAGGCCCTTGCCGGGGCCGGCCTATCTCCCGTTCCCGAGTGGAATTTTCGGGGCAATTTCGACATGGAAAGCGGCTTTTCCGCTGCCGCGCGCTTTCTCTCGATGGCGGAACGGCCCACGGCCATTTTCGCGGCCAATGACGAATCGGCCATCGGCTTTCTCTCCGGCCTGCGGCAGCACGGCATCATCTGTCCGCGCGACATTTCCCTGGTGGGGTTCGACGATCTGGGGGTGGCGCCACACTATGTGCCGCCGCTGACCACCATGCGCCAGCCGCGCGAAGCGCTCGGCCGCATGGCCGCCGAGGCCCTGATCGATGTGGTGGAAGACCCCGAGGCCCTGGGCGCGCCGCTCAGGATCGTGCTGCGCTCGGAACTGGTGGTGCGGGAAAGCACGGCGAGAATGGCCGGCGCGGATATGGGTGAGCCGAACCGCTCTTCTTGAGCGCGCAGGCATTTCCTTTTTCGCCAGATCAGCTAAAGGAAGGCGCAGCGGTCCCGTAGCTCAGTTGGATAGAGCAGCAGCCTTCTAAGCTGAAGGTCACAGGTTCGAGTCCTGTCGGGATCGCCAGATTTTCCGATCTTCTTTGATTTTGTTGACCAAATCGGTCACTTTCCCTGCGACTTGCCGCCAATTCGCCCTGATGAGGTCGTTTGGAGTGCGAGGCCGGTGTCGCTTTGCGGCCGTGGCAATGAACGATGGCGCGCCACTTGGATGGGGCGCCGGAAACGACGTGAAATTAGGAGACCTGAATGGCCGAGCTGAGTGCAATGGAGATCAACGAACTCCTGAGCGTGCTGCCGCACCGCTTTCCCATGCTGATGCTCGACCGGATCATCGAGATCGATGGCGATGACAGCGCCATCGGGGTAAAATGCATCACCATCAACGAACCCTGGGCGCAGGGGCATTTTCCCAACCAGCCGATTTTTCCCGGCGTGCTGATCATCGAGGCCATTGCCCAGACGGCTGGCGCGATAGCCATGCGCGGGGCGGACGACACCGCCAATTCCATGCTGCTGCTTGGCGTGGATCAGGCCAAATTCAGGAGCCCTGCCCTTCCCGGCGACGTGCTGCATTTTCACCTGACCAAGGAACAGCGCCGCCGCCAGGTCGGGCGCTATCGCGGTGTCGCCAAGGTTGGCGAGCGCATTGTCGCCGAGGCGCTGATTACCGCCATGTTTGTCCCGAGCTAAGGCGCTCGGGGATCCGATGATGCCGGGCCTGAAGCGCCCTGCGGGACCGGTTGAGCACAGGCAATTGACCGGGGAAATGGCCGCCGGGGTTGTGCGCTTGGTTAAAATACGGCAAATTTGGGGACACTTCGGGGGATGCGACGCTGGATCCAAATCTGACGGCACCGACTATCGTACTGTTCGATCTCGATGGAACACTGGTTCATCACGTCAATCCGCGCGTCCTGCAGACGCTGGAATTTCTTGACGATTGTTCGCACCGGGCGGCGCGACTTGTGGCACGGTTCCGGCTGATGCGCCGGCAATGCGTGGCCGCGCCGCACAAGACGCCGAAACTGCTGGTGCACCGCGCGATTCACCGGGTCCGCCGGAAATCGGTCGAGGAAATGCTGGTGCCCTGCGAGACGCTGCGCTCCGTTCTCGAACGGCTGCGGGCCAATGGCGTCGCTCTGGCGGTGGTCAGCAATGGGCTCGGCCGCGGCTATGGCCACGATGTGCTCGAAGCGTTCGATCTCAAGAAGTATTTTTCGGCCTGCGTGTTTCGCGAGGATGTCGGCCGGGGCAAGCCCTGGCCCGATTCGATCCTGGCGGCGCTGGGCGGGCTTGGGCGCGACCTGCGGGCGCGCGACGTCATCTGGTATATCGGCGACCAGCGCAAGGATATCGATGCGGCCATGGCCGCTTCGGCGAGCCTGGCGCGGCCCATCGTGCCGATCGCTCTCGGGCCGCGCGCGGCGCTGAGGGCTGTGGAAGGGGATTGCCCGAACCTGCAGATCGCCTGGTCGGCGCATGAATTCGAGCGGGTGACGGCGGATATTTTTGGGGAGCATGAAGAGGCGCGCGCGCTGGCCCCATATCCGGCTGTGTCGGCGTAAGGCGGGGTGCCGGTATATCCGGGCA